>NZ_VPCG01000003.1:0-83036 GCF_013418355.1 Acinetobacter sp. YH12151
ACCATTTTTAAGAATAATGGACGAGGAACGCCAACAAGTCGTTTAAATTCCCCATCATTAAATCTAGTTAAATTTTCATATTTCATGGGACTAGTATAAACAATTTTTTACTTTCGCAAGAGGTCTATTCATGAATAAAAATGGGCAGATCATTGGGCAGGCGCGATGAGATCAACTGGTTATTATCATTCACCAGTTCTACATCATAATAGGTTCCACCCGCATGCTGTACGCGACTCGCATGCGCCCGGATACTGGTAATAATCCGATTTTTCAGCACATCTGCTTCACACAGTAATAAGGATGCATCACATAAACTGAAAATAGCTTTTTTGGCCTGATTGAAGGCATGGATGAACTGTAGCACCCGAACATCGGTAGAGAGAGAAACCGCAGATTCGCCCCCTGGAATCAGCAAGGCATCAAAGTCATCAATACTGATTTGTTCGATGCCACGGTCGATGGTCACGGAAGAACAGCCATGCAGCCCATAGACCACTTTGCCTGCGTTAAGTTCGATATTGCAGACGCTATGATGGGCAGCCAGCAAGGCAGCCACTGGCTCTAGGTATTCTTGGTCTTCAAAATTATTTGTTATAAGTACTGCTATTCTTTTTGGCATGATTGATCCCCCCAACTCATGATTTAAATTAGACTAGCTGTTAAAGGTTGAAAAAACGTCTCTACTTTGTAACAGAGTAGTAATTTCATGTAAAAAATTTAGGAAAATCAATATTAAATAAGAGAGATGAGCGTGAGGAGCGTGCATTTTATTGTGAAAGATATCTCAGATTTTAATAGGTCAAAAAAGACAAGTACAAAGCTATTATTTTAATTTTCTTATGCTTAAAACCGCTATATAGATTAAGAAATAGTGATATTTCATATTCATTAAAATCAGTTAAGATGGACAGGCTAAGTTTACAATTTGATAATGTAAATCAAGCCAAAATGCTGAACTAAATGTTACCAGATATGACTAAAAGCGATGAGTGGTTAAAACCAACTGTCTGTTTTTAAGACTTAATCTAGCAATGTCATATTGCGTAACATTTTAAAGCTCACTATTGTTATACTGAACAGATAAGGTTTATGAAGGGCGACATAACAATGATCAACGACGATCAAAACACCACGACTTCTCTTGATTTGGCAAAAATTCGTGAGGATATCGATTCTGTTGATCAGCAAATCCAGCAATTGATTAACCGCCGGGCACGTTTGGCTGAAGCAGTTGCAAAAGCAAAGTTTGCTTCAGAAGAAAGTCCGCTGTTTTACCGCCCAGAACGTGAAGCACAGGTGTTGCGCAATGTCATGGAGCGTAATGAAGGGCCATTGTCCGACACCACCATGGCACGTCTGTTCCGTGAAATCATGTCCGCTTGTCTTGCGCTTGAAGCTCCGCAAAGTATTGCGTTTCTAGGGCCAGTCGGAACCTATACCCATTCTGCGGTACTCAAGCACTTTGGTCATGATGCGGTGGTTCGACCTTTACCGACAATTGATGAAGTCTTCCGTGAAGTCGAGGCGGGCAGTGCCCATTATGGTTTGGTGCCGGTGGAAAATTCCTCTGAAGGTGTAGTCAATCATACCCTGGACTGTTTTAAAACCTCGAACCTGAATGTGATTGGCGAAGTTGAATTACCGATTCATCATCAATTTCTGATTTCTGAAAATACCCGTAAAGACAGTATTAAACAGATTTATGCACATCAGCAGACCTTGGCGCAATGTCGTAAATGGTTAGACGCGCATTATCCGGGTGTAGAACGTGTGGCTTTAAGTTCTAATGCTGAGGCTGCGCGCCGTATTCAAAATGAATGGCATTCTGCTGCGATTGCTTCTGAAATTGCATCGAGTATTTATAATCTTGAAATTATGCATGGCAATATTGAGGACAATCCGGAAAATACCACACGTTTCTTGGTGATTGGCCGTGAAAAAGTGCCTCAAAGTGGCAATGATAAAACCTCATTACTGATTTCTGCACATGACCGTGCTGGTGCATTGCTGGAAATTCTGGCGCCATTTGCCAAGCACAATATCAGCTTGACCAGTATTGAAACGCGTCCAGCACTTCCGGAAAAATGGGCTTATGTGTTCTTCATTGATCTTGAAGGTCATATTGAGCAGGAACATGTCAAAGCCGCAATTGCAGAAATTCGTCCTTTGGTGAAAGAAGTTCGCGTGCTTGGTTCATATCCTGCCGCTGTACTTTAAGTCAGCTATGCGTGGTCAGGGCGAGGGTGCTGACCACTGTTTTATACCTAAAATTGGAAGTCTAAAATGTCGTTTGTTCCAGCCAATTCAGGCATCTCAAAATTAAAGCCATATCAGCCAGGTAAACCGATCAGTGAACTTGAGCGTGAGTTGGGTCTTACCGATATCGTCAAACTGGCATCCAATGAAAACCCGCTGGGTTGTTCAGATAAAGTCAAAGAAGCAGTCGCTGCGGAAATTGCTGAAATTGGCCGTTATCCAGATGGAGGTGGCTTTATCCTGAAAGATCAGATTAAAATCCAGTTTGGTTTTAATCATGATCAGATTACGCTGGGCAATGGTTCAAATGACTTGCTGGAAATGTTTGCCCGTGCCTTCGTTTCTTCAAGCGATTCTGTGGTATATAGCCAGCACGCATTTGCGGTTTATGCACTGGTCACTCAAGCCATTAATGCACAAGCGATTGAAGTACCTGCCAAAGGTTTTTCACATGACCTTGAAGCGATGGCAGCAGCAATTCAGGACAATACCAAACTCGTCTTCATTGCCAATCCGAACAACCCGACCGGAACCTGGTTCGAAGAAGCTGAATTTGAAGCTTTCATGCAAAAAGTCCCTGCAAATGTAATTGTGGTGCTAGACGAAGCGTATGTGGAATATTTCCCGGAAAATTTCAATAGCCTGAAATTCCTGCAACAATATCCAAATCTGATTGTCAGCCGTACTTTATCGAAGTGCTATGGTCTGGCTGCACTGCGTGTCGGTTTTGCCTTGGCATCGGTTGAAGTGACCGATTATTTAAACCGTATTCGTCAGCCATTTAACGTCAATCATTTGGCCATGGTCGCTGCGGTGGCTGCACTGAAAGATGAAGACTTTATCGCGCGTTCTCGCGAAGTAAATAAAGCCGGTATGGCTCAACTTGAAGCAGGTTTTAAGGCTTTGGGTCTGAACTATGTGCCTTCTCGTGCTAACTTTATTCTGGTTGATGTACAGGCAGACCCAGCAGCAACCTTCAACGGTTTGCTGAAACAAGGGGTGATTGTACGTCCGGTCGGTATTTCCAGCCACATTCGTGTATCGATTGGTACTGAAGCAGAAAACGCGAAATTCTTAAGCGCGCTTGCTACAGTATTGGGTTTAGAGGCAAAAGCTTAATTCATGTCGCAGCCATTGTTTGAAAAAGTTGCATTTATCGGGCTTGGACTGATTGGTTCAAGCCTGGCGCGTGTCATTCAAGCCGAGCACTTGGCCAATGACATTGTGGCATCGACACGTTCGTCCAAGACTTTGGAAGATGCCAAGGCACTTGGTCTGATTTCTGCAGGCTATGCCGATCCTGTAGATGCAGTCAAAGGTGCAGATCTGATTGTTCTGGCTTTGCCGGTACGTGCCACACAAAAAGTACTTGAGCTGATTCAGCCGTATTTGACGGAAAATGTCATTATTACTGATGTGGGAAGTACCAAAGGTAATGTGGTCGATGCGGCTAAAGCGGTCTTTGGTGACCAGCTTCCAGCAGGTTTTGTGCCGGGTCATCCGATTGCAGGTGCAGAGCATACCGGTGTACATGCAGGAAAAGTCGATCTATTTGCCAATCACAAGGTAATTTTGACGCCACTGCCAAGCAGTAGCGATTGGGCCGTGGAGAAGCTGATTCAACTGTGGCAAGCGGCCAAAGCCGAAGTGATTTGCATGGATGTGGACAAGCACGATGAAGTGCTGGCACATACCAGTCATCTTCCGCATTTAATGGCATTTAATCTGGTCGAACAACTGGCCAAACGTGAAGACAACTTAGACATATTTCGTTATGCTGCCGGTGGCTTCCGTGATTTCTCGCGGATTGCCGCCAGTGATCCACAAATGTGGCATGACATCTTTTTTGCCAACAAAAAAGCAGTTCTGAATGCCGTAGATGGCTTTGAACAGCAGCTCGCGATGATTCGCAAATTGATCGAAGATGAAGATTCCCAAGCATTGATGGGCTTATTGGGTCATGCGCAGGCAGCTCGCCAGCATTTCAACCATATGCTCGCCAAGAAACCTTTCATGGAGAAAAATAAAGTGACACAACAATTTACCATTCAGCCGGGTGCCAAGACATTTCAAGGTAAATTTACCGTGCCAGGTGACAAATCTGTGTCACATCGCTCGATCATGTTTGGTGCCATCGCTGAAGGTACAACACATGTGACTGGTTTCCTTGAAGGTGAAGATGCACTGGCAACTTTGCAGGCTTTTCGTGATATGGGCGTCAGCATCGAAGGCCCTAAAAATGGTGAAGTCACCATTCATGGCGTCGGTATGCATGGTCTTAAAGCGCCACAGTCTGCCATTTATATGGGCAACTCAGGTACTTCAATGCGTTTGCTGTCCGGTATGCTGGCAGCGCAGAAATTTGATTCAGTGATGACCGGTGATGCATCCCTATCTAAACGCCCAATGGAACGTATTGCCAAGCCTTTACGTGAAATGGGTGCACTGATTCAGACCACGGGTGAACGTGGAACTCCGCCTGTCTCGATTACAGGCAACCAGCAACTACAAGGCATTCAGTACGATTTGCCAATGGCATCAGCGCAGGTAAAATCAGGTATTTTGCTGGCGGGCCTATGGGCAAATGGCGAAACCGCAGTGACTGAACCTGAACCAACCCGTGACCATACTGAGCGTATGTTGCGTGCATTTGGTTATGAGGTGAAAACCGAAGGCAATCGTATTTCATTACAAGGTGGTGGAAAGCTGGTCGGAACCAATATTCAGGTGCCATCTGATATTTCTTCTGCGGCCTTCTTTATGGTCGGCGCTGCGATTACTGAAAATTCGGATGTGACCTTAGAGGCTGTGGGTATCAACCCGACCCGTACTGGCGTGATCGAAATCCTGAAACAGATGGGTGCGGACATTACCGTTGAAAATGAACGCATTGCTGGCGGTGAACCGATTGCAGATATCCGTATTCGTGGTACGCGTACGCTTAAAGGCATTCATATGCCTGAAGATCAGGTGCCATTGGCGATTGATGAATTCCCGGCGCTGTTTATTGCTGCTGCCTGTGCCGAAGGTCAGACGATTTTGACCGGTGCTGCCGAGCTTCGCGTAAAAGAATCGGACCGTATTCAGGTGATGGCAGATGGCCTGCAAACCATGGGCATTGACTGTACCCCAACTGAAGATGGCATTATTATCGAAGGGAAGGGCAAATCAGGTGACTGGTCGCCAATCTTCACCGGTGGTGAAATTGAATCACATCATGATCATCGCATTGCAATGAGTTTTTCGATTGCCGGTTTACGTAATTCGGAGCAGATCAAGATTATCGGTACGGAAACGGTAGCCACCAGTTTCCCGACCTTTACAGAACTGACCTCAATTGCAGGTTTGCCTATTCAAGTTTCAGAATAATTTTTAAAATTATGTGAAACAGCCAAGCTTTTGCTTGGCTGTTTTGTTTATATTGCTTATGCTAAACCCATACAAGAAAAAAGCCATTAGGATGTAGCGATGCGAAAATTAAAATTCATGGCCAATACACAAAGCCAGCAACCCCGGGATGGTCAGGAAACCCAGGAATATGTAGCGCATTTTCTTGCCGAAACATTAGGTAAACATGGCTTTCAGACCTTAAGTCAAAGTGGTGCTCAGGTTGCCGTGAGCGTGGATGAACATGCTTTGCCCTTATCTGTGAGTTGTGAAACCAGAGATGAGCAGGGGCATCTGGTCTGTGAAATTGCCTCATATCCTGAAGAAGAACAAGATTGGCTCGATCGTATTACCGAACGAAGTCTGCTCAATCAGCTTGCACAAGCAGTAGAAAGCTCGCTAAAAGAGCAGGAAAGCTTTAGCGAGTTTGAATGGAAGAACTAATTCATAACTCCACTATAATTTGATCTCAACGCCAAAGTGAGTGTCTGATACTCAGCTAGTTTCGTGCATCAGATGCATGAGAAGCTTATGCCGCGATTATCCCAAGTTTGACGCGTTTTATGACATGGGGTCTGCCAGAATCTGAACAAGCATTTGCAACAATATGGCAAAAATGGCTAGAGAATATGGCAGCTCATGAAGAATATGTGTTTTTGACAGCCATGCGGAAAGTCTAAATTTATGGGGCTTTGTGGTTTAGATCGTTTAAAGGATGAAGTGCCATAGCTTGGAATTTGGATCAAGGAAAGCCCACATGGTCATAAATATGGTTGTGAAACGGTTGATGCTCTGGTTGGTTATGCCCTTGATGACTTAAATCGTCAGCGATTAATTTATCCTGTAGCCGAAGAAAATTGAGCGAGCCGAAAAGTCGTTGAACGTTTGGGTGGAAAGATTGTTGATATAGTACAACAAGCTAAATGTCGGGCAGTGATTTATCACTTAGCTGAAAAACTGCTGTGAAAAGCATAAAAAACCCATCATCTGATGGGTTGTATTATCTAGCCAAGCGCTAAGTAGCGAGTCATTGCAATCCGCAATTGCTTTAAATAGCCGGTAAAGAAATGATTGGCACCAGGCAATACGGTCACTAAATGACGCTGTGGTTTTGCCCATTCAATCATATCCGACAGCAGGGTTACTTCATCACCCTCACCATGAATGAACAGAATATCACCTTTAATTGCTGGCGTAACATAATGGCGAATACCGGCAACGGTTGCAGTTGGCAGGCCACATAAAATAGTTTGTTTGGGTTGCAGTTCTACAGGTAAGGCTGCATAGCTCTTTGCCATGACATGCGCACCAAAACTAAAACCGCCCGCATAAAAAGACAGCCCAATATGCTGACTGCGAGCAAACCGAATGATTTCTAATACATCATCCGTCTCACCGAAGCCCTCGTCGTGTATACCTTCACTTTGACCAGAACCGCGAAAACTCGGACGATACACAACACAGCCACGTTCCATATACATTTGTGCCAATAGAACGGGAACCTTGTGCTGGGGCGTACCACCTTGCAAGGGATGGGGGTGACAAACTACCGCGAATCCTTTCACTTCACCCTGAGGATAATCCACAAAAACTTCAATCTGACCCGCAGGTCCTTGAAGGAAAATTTGCTCGGACATATAAATACCGATGATTAACAGGAGAATCGCGCATTTTAACGATTATGGTGAATAAAAACATGAATTGGAATTAAAATAAGCAGACTGATATAGTTTGATTAATCATTTTTTGACCAGGTTGCCATGCTCGCTTTAATTTCTCCAGCCAAAACGCTCGATTACGATACCCCATTACCGACTGACCAATTTACTCAAGCCAGATTATTAGAACATTCGCAGGATTTGATCAAAGCTTGTCGCACACTTTCTGCAACAGAAATTTCCAGTTTGATGAGTGTCAGTGAAAAAATTGCCAATTTAAATACAGCACGTTTCCAGGACTGGCAACCAGATTTTAATTTAGCCAATGCACGTCAGGCTATTTTTGCCTTTAAAGGAGATGTCTATACCGGTCTGGATGCTTATAGCTTAAAGCAGGAAGATCTGCACTTTGCACAACAGCATTTGCGTATGTTGTCTGGCTTATATGGGCTTTTGCGTCCCTTGGATCTGATGATGCCCTATCGTCTGGAAATGGGAACCAAATTGGCCAATTCTCGCGGGCATAACTTATACGACTTCTGGGCACATCACATCACTGATCTGATCAATCAAGATTTAGCCGCAGCCCAGTCTGAGATCTTGGTGAATATTGCTTCTGATGAATATTATAAATCGGTGAACGAGCGCAAAATTCAGGCAGAGATTATCAAGCCAGTATTTCTGGATCAGAAAAATGGCAAATATAAAGTGATTAGTTTCTATGCTAAAAAAGCACGTGGTTTGATGGCACGTTTTATTGTTGAAAATAGAATTGAACGTGCCGAAGAACTCAAAGCATTCAATACCGATGGCTATTATTTTGATGCCGATAGTTCACTTAAAGGTGAATTGGTATTTAAACGTGATGAACAAATCAGTGCATAAATAACGTTATTCCGCTACCGCATAGAATAATTGGTTTCTAGGCGGTATTGGGAGCTATGAGTATTGAAATGTTATTTATCCAGCTTTAATCGTTTTTTAAATATTGAGTGTCACGGGGAGTTGATTGGCTGCACTTCGGTACAAATGTGGTTTTTAGCGTCTTTCGCAAATTTTAAGTTAGATAAAAAATTAGAATTATCGCTGAACTCATTGAAATAATGCGTAAAATCTCATTTATCGAGTTGTTTTTTACAGAAAATTGAAACTGATATTTCTGGGAAAAGCTGAATAAAATAGCTCAAGTTAATATATTTTAAATCAGGGGATTTTCATTAATTTATATATTTTTCTTTCCAATAGAAATTTTTATTTAAACAAATAAGTATTTAATATTCAAATATTTAATTTATTAACTTTGGGGAGTATTTAGCGCAAGAGATTTTTGAGAAAGAATGAAAAATTAATTAAGTAATAATAAATAAAGCGATAGAAAAATATCGCTAAACGGTTCAAGAAGTGCATTCTATCGGGTTAAATGTAAAGTAAGTCACAAGTTTATTAGGTTTTTTGTTAGCATAATTGCACAGTGTTACAAAGCAGAATAATAAAAATGAAAATACATGCTATTCCTGTTTTTGTGTTAATGGTCAGCGTATTAGGATTCTGCGTGCATAAACAGGCAGAAATCAGAAAATACGAAAAAATCCGTCATGTCTTGAATGAAGCGCGTGACTCCAGCAAATTGTTAGACTCTAATCGGCATCGACATTAACACATGCATCAATTTTCTTTTTTTCAATTTAGCGTAATTAATAAAATTAACTCAATAATAAATATAATAAAATATTAAAAATATTCGAATTAAATAGATTGATTTTAAATAAAGTATAAAATCAAAGAAGCAATCAGAAATCAATGTGTTATAATTTGCCACCTATAAAGATGAAGCAAACTTCATCTTTCTAAGCATTTGATTTATATCATTAAATAGAGCTGCATAAAAGTTATGCAGCTTTTTTGTTTAGATTTTTTGGGGTTTTTATAGCATAGCCCTGGGGCTGTAAGCTGTTCAAACATTTGAACCCGTCAAATGGCTATACTGGCATATTCGTTGCTAACACATCCTCAAAATAAATGAATTTTTTGTGAAATTTCATTTATTTGACGGCGTGCTTGAAGCATAAAGTTTACTCAATAGGGGCTAGGTCATGACGACTCCTAATCCATCTTCAGAAAATATGCTTGAACGTCTGTTTAAACTGAGTGAAAACAAAACCAGTTTCCGTACAGAAGTTCTGGCTGGTGTAACTACATTCTTAACCATGTGTTACATCATTATTGTCAATCCAATGATCTTGTCCGAAACTGGGATGGATCATGGGGCTGTCTTTGTAGCAACCTGTCTTGCAGCTGCGATTGGCTGTTTAGTCATGGGCCTGATTGCGAATTATCCAATTGCGCTGGCGCCAGGCATGGGCTTAAATGCCTTCTTTACCTATTCTGTATGTCTGGGAATGGGGGTGCCTTGGCAAACCGCCTTGGGTGCAGTTTTTGTTTCAGGTCTGGTCTTTATTGCCATTAGCCTGTTTAAAATACGTGAAGCCATTGTCAATGCAATTCCAATGTCGCTCAAGCTCGCGATTGGTGGTGGTATTGGCTTGTTCCTGGCATTGGTGGCACTGAAAAATGCCGGAATTATTGTGGATAATCCAGCCACACTGGTGGGCTTGGGTGATCTGAAACAACCTTCTGTATTATTAGCACTTTTTGGCTTTTTGTTGGTTGTGGTAATGCACCAGTTTAAAGTCCGTGGTGCGATTATCATCAGTATTCTGGTGGTGACTGCCATTGCAACGGCACTAGGTTATAACGAATTCCAAGGTGTAGTGGGTCATATTCCATCGCTGGCTCCAACATTCATGCAAATGGATTTTGAAGGCCTCTTTACTGCCAGTTTAATTGGGGTGATTTTTGTTTTCTTCCTGGTCGATCTGTTTGACTCTACCGGGACGTTGGTCGGTGTTTCGCATCGTGCAGGTCTGTTAAAAGACGGGAAATTACCACGTTTGAAGAAAGCCTTATTTGCTGACTCATCAGCGATTGTTGCTGGTGCGGCACTGGGTACTTCTTCAACTACGCCTTATATTGAATCTTCTGCGGGTGTGGCAGCAGGTGGTCGTACCGGTCTAACCGCCGTGGTGGTTGGATTACTATTTATTGCCTGTTTATTCCTGGCACCGCTTGCACAATCAGTTCCGAGTTTTGCCACTGCGCCAGCATTGTTATTTGTTGGTGTGTTGATGATTCAGGGTATCGTCCATATTGACTGGGAAGATATTACTGAGGCAGTACCGGCATTTTTAACCATCGTATTTATGCCATTTACCTATTCGATTGCGGATGGTATTGCGATGGGCTTTATCAGCTATGCACTGATCAAGTTGTTGACTGGTAAGGCTGCGACTGTACCGTATATGGTCTGGATTATTGCTGTTCTATGGACGCTTAAATTCGCACTGTTTGGTGGCTAATTTTTCTACATTCAGAAAGGGTGTAAACTGAGTTTGCGCCCTTTTTTATTATTTAAAGGTTTCACGAGGAGAAGTGATGAACCGTCTTGAGTTGATTCGCGCTTTGCCAAAAGCCGAGCTTCATGTTCATATTGAAGGCACTTTTGAGCCTGAGCTAATGTTTGCAATCGCTCAGCGTAATCAGATTGCCATCCCGTATAAATCTGTCGAGGAAGTTAAGCAGGCTTATAATTTCCATAATCTTCAGTCCTTCCTGGATATTTATTATGCCGGGGCCAATGTACTGATCCATGAACAGGACTTTTATGACCTGGCTTGGGCCTATTTTGAAAAATGTGCCGAAGACAATGTGGTGCATACAGAAATGTTCTTCGATCCGCAAACGCATACCGACCGTGGAATTGCTTTTGCGACCGTCATCAATGGCCTGCAAAAAGCCTGCGATGATGCCAAGGCCAAGCTTGGAATCAGCTCACATTTGATCATGTGTTTCCTGCGTCATTTAAGTGAAGAGGCGGCCTTTGAAACGCTGGAGCAGGCATTGCCCTATAAAGACCAGATTATTGCGATTGGTCTGGATTCAAGTGAAGTCGGGCATCCACCTTCTAAATTTGAACGTGTCTTTGCCAAAGCGCGTGAAGTAGGGTTTTTGGTCGTAGCACATGCGGGCGAAGAAGGCCCGGCAGAATATGTCTGGGAAGCTCTGGATTTACTGAAAGTTAATCGTATTGATCATGGGGTGCGTTCAGAAGAAGATTCTGAGTTAATGCAACGGTTGATTCGCGAAAAAATGCCCTTAACGGTGTGCCCGCTGTCAAATCTGAAGCTTTGTGTGGTCGAGGATATGCAGCAGCATAATATCCGTCGTCTCTTGCAGCAGGGTGTCCATGTTACAGTCAACTCAGATGATCCATCCTATTTTGGTGGCTATATGAATGACAACTTTATTGCCATTGCTGAAGCGCTAGACTTGAGTAACGAGGAATTAAAGCAGTTGGCAACGCACTCCTTTGAAGCGTCGTTTATTCCAGAGGCTGAAAAAGAGAAATGGATCAACCAGATCCGTGCCTTGATTTAAGTTTTTACAAAAGGCAGAGTTCGCTCTGCCTTTATCATTTTTATAGGCCAATATGAAATTGAAAAGTTTAATTCTGCTCCTCAGCATATTGTTGATTTCTGCCTGTTCTAGTGCGGATATGACATTGACACAACGTACTTTAAAACCTTTGATTGAATATCAATGCAGTAAAGAGCTGCAAAATTCCAAAGTTTGGAAAGTTTCGACCTACTTAATGCAGGACACCAGTAAAGTTGAACTTGAGAAAAATGTGTGTTCATGTGTAGGTGAGCATGCGTTAAAAGATGTGCCTGCCAAAACTTTGTTAAAAGCCACAGTTGATGAAGCAGCCAAAAAAGAACTGACGCAAAAAGCGATTGCAAACAGTCTCAGAAGTTGTCTCAAGGAATTTATTTAATGAAACAGCCTGCAAGCACAGACTGGGAACATTATTTAGCCCATATTAATGGTCTAACTATTTATCCTGTTGGGTCATACTTTTTAATACATGATCTTTATCGATAAAATGATGTTTAAAGGCTGCGGCAATATGGCCAACCAGTAGAATGCCGACTGCCCAGGAAAGCCAGATATGCAAGGGCTTAACAATAGCGGTCACAGCCGAGTTTTCGGCAATGAGGGGTGGCAGGTTAAATAAATACAGCACCGGTGCTGGATAACCCAAACTCCAACTATACAAACAACCTGTAAGGGGTAGGGCAATCAGCATGAAATACAGCGCCAGATGACCAGCATGTGCCAACGTTTTCATCCGCGGTGACATACTCTCAGGCAGTGACGGCGCCGGATGGGTATAGCGCCAGAAAATTCGAACAACGAGCAGGAAAATAATGGTGGTTGCAATATTTTTATGCAGTGAAATCACATCACCCTTAAAGCTGCCATCAACCTCATAACTTAAAAAATTACCACTATAAAAACCGATGAGCCAGGCCGCACTAAAAATAACCGCCATGATCCAATGCAGCCATTGCGCTGTTCGTGTGTAATACAGTGATTTATTCATCTAGATATTCCGTTGCTCTTCAATAAGGCCGAACCTTAGCAAAGGGTGAATCAATTCAGCAATTCCAAATCTGCAACGCTATGGTGGCTTTCATGCAACATCTATTAAATTGGTTGGCTGTAGATTAAACATGCTTAGTGATTTTTAGATTTCGCAGATTCAAATCTCAAGTGCGACACATTTGTAGTTAGTTGAAAAAGTTAGGTGTATTCGTAGAATCATTGGACTTTTTCAACTCGCAATTGGAAAGCACACAATGAAGAAATACACCCAACTTTCTCAAGATGAAAGATACGAAATTTATGCTACTTTGAAAAGTAAAAGTTCAATCGCTAGCCTTGCTCGGGAGTTAGGGCGTTCACGATCAACCATCTACCGTGAATTAAAAAGAAATACTGGGCAACGTGGATATAGAGCTCAACAGGCAGCGAAATTTGCAAGTCAAAGACGGTACCGTCCTTCATCACCCATGACAGCATTTGCCTTCGCTTATATTGATTACTTGATTGGCTTGGACTGGTCACCAGAACAAATTTTAGGCGCTTTAACACAACGCGGTTGGCTGGATGTACCTTCACATGAGTGGATTTACCAGTACATTTATGAAGATAAATCAAAAGGCGGTAAACTCCACCTACATTTAAGGCATCAGAAGAAATATCGAAAACGAGGTTACAAAAACACGGATCGTAGGGGGCAAATCATTGATAAAACAAGTATTCATTGCCGAGACCAGGTCATTGATCAACGACAACGTTTAGGAGATTTCGAAGGTGACACTGTAATTGGTAAACATCATAAAGGTGCTTTATTAACTCTCGTTGATCGAAAGAGCCTGTACGTACATATTGTTCATTTAG
Organism: Acinetobacter sp. YH12151; assembly: GCF_013418355.1. Lineage (NCBI taxonomy): Bacteria > Pseudomonadati > Pseudomonadota > Gammaproteobacteria > Moraxellales > Moraxellaceae > Acinetobacter > Acinetobacter sp. YH12151. Next base: position 13,665 of record NZ_VPCG01000003.1, read on the forward strand.
GGCCAACGAGAGCATCCTCTCAAACGATTACTTGTGCATTAGATCGTTTACGGATGAGCCATGCTTATAGTGTTACTTTTGATAATGGTAAGGAATTTGCCGAACACAAAAGAATCACTGATGCTGGCATAGATACGTATTTTGCTGATCCTTACAAGTCTATTCAACGAGCAAGGAATGAAAATACGAATGGTTTAATCCGGCAATATCTGCCAAAATCATCATCGTTTGATGACGTGTCAAACGAACAAATAGAGCAGATAGAATTTGCACTCAACCATCGTCCTAGAAAAACACTAGGTTGGTATACGCCTAGTGAAGTTATGGCTGGTTTTTATACTGTTGCACTTGCCGCTTGAATCCGCCTTTCTTATTCAGGTGAATTTCGGCACAATAGCGACAGTCTTCATCTATGAATGAATAAGGAATATATCTGTGAAAAAATTATTGGCTGTACTTGCACCACTGACTCTGGTTTTATCAGCGTGTACAGCGACAGGCACTTCTGAGGCGCCAAGTACCACTCAACAACTGGGCGGCACTGCGCTTAAAATCGCGATCAATGCAAAATGCACCACTGAACTGAATAATATTCTAGCGTGGCAAACGGCAACACGTTTAATGACCACAACACAAAAGCAAAATATCCAGTCTGAAATTTGTGGCTGTGTCAGCGAAAAAGCACCGCAAAATGTGACAGCGGTTGATTTGGCGACTGCTGCGATTGATCCGGTGGCACGTACCACAATCGTGGGCAATGTGGTTGCAAAAACCATTAACGCTTGTGTGGCTGAAGCTGTAAACTAAGCCAAGATTAAATTGAAATAGGCTGACAGGTTCAGCCTATTTTTTATGGGAAATGACATGAAAATTGCTGGTGTAGATGAAGCAGGGCGTGGACCGCTGGTCGGTTCAGTGGTGGCGGCCGCGGTAATTTTAGATCCAAATAACCCGATTGAAGGTTTAAATGACTCTAAAAAACTGACTGAAAAGAAACGTGAAAAACTTTTTATCGAAATTCAGGAAAAAGCGCTGGCTTGGGCAATTGCTGAGGCGTCAGCAGCAGAAATTGATGAGCATAATATTCTGCAGGCATCCTTACTGGCAATGCGCCGTGCTGTAGAAGCTTTAGCGATTCAACCTGAGCATGTGCTGGTCGATGGCAATAAAGTCCCTCAGGGGCTAACGATGAGCTGTGACGCGATCATTGGTGGCGATGCTTTGCATGCAGAAATTTCTGCTGCTAGTATTCTGGCCAAAGTTACCCGTGATCATCAAATGATTGAGATGGATCTAAAGCATCCACAATTTGGTTTTGCCAAGCACAAGGGCTATCCAACCAAAGCACATTTTGAAGCGATTGCCTTGCATGGGGTGATTGATGAGCACCGTCGTAGTTTTGGGCCGGTAAAAAAGGTAGTTGCAGCATTGCTGGAACAGCAGGGCGCAGAACTTTAATTCTTATTTAATTTAAAGGTTCTGAATATTGAAATGTGTATTCATTAAAGTATAGATCAATTAAAAGCGGCTTCAAAGCCGCTTTATGATTTACACAAAAATTAACGGTTAAAGTTATTTTGTGTTTGGTTTTCATCTTCATACGAAGGTTGGAAATCCTGATCGATATGCTGAAGATGTTCATGCATTGCACGTTCATGCTGGATACGCTGGTAAATCTCTTCACGGTGCACAGAGACTTCTTTCGGAGCATTGACCCCAATACGAACCTGATTACCTTTTACACCAAGCACAGTCACGCTGACTTGGTCTCCAATCATTAAAGTTTCCCCGACACGTCGAGTCAAAATCAGCATGTTTCTCTCCTTGCAAAATGCAAAACCTGCAATCTATTGAATATAAAACAAAAACACAACCAAAAATTAAAAAATAAAATCTGGATAGAAATTCTGTCATCTGGGTGAAAGATTTTAATCTATCTCAGTTTTTTAAAAATCCTCAGGCTTAATATAACAGAGCCACTATAAAAAAAACTATAGTGGCTCTGAATTTTTGTAGAGATTTATAGAATACTGTCAAACAATGACAATATTTTGTCATTCCTCTTAAGCGCGTACGCTTGATTCACCTTGTTCGCGGTCTAGACCGAAGGCGGTATGCAGTGAACGAACTGCAAGTTCCAGATAGTTTTCTTCAATAATCACTGAAATTTTGATTTCAGAAGTAGAGATCATCAGGATGTTAATACCTTCAGCTGCCAGTGCGGTAAACATTTTGCTTGCAACACCTGCATGTGAACGCATGCCTACACCGACGATAGAAACTTTGACGATATCTGAACGGGTAGCGACTTCACGTGCACCAATTTCCTGAGCGGTTGCTTCGAGAATGGCTTTGGCCTTGTTCAATTCGCTGCGGTTGACTGTAAAAGTAAAATCAGTCGTACCATCTTCTTCAACGTTCTGGATAATCATATCCACTTCAACATTGGCATCACCAATCGGGCACAAAATTTTAGAGGCGATGCCCGGTTCATCAGGTACACCTAAAATCGTTAATTTTGCTTCGTCACGGTTAAATGCGATACCGGAGATAATTGGCTGTTCCATATTGTCTTCCAATTCAGTCGTAATAAGTGTACCCACGTTTTGCTTAAATTCTTCGTCGAATGCGCCATCATTGTCATTGTCGAAGCTGGATAATACGCGTAAAGGTACTTGATATTTACCGGCAAATTCAACTGCACGAATTTGCAGGACTTTTGAACCCAGTGACGCCATTTCAAGCATTTCTTCAAAGGAAATACGGTCAACTTTCTTGGCTTTGGGTGCAACACGTGGATCAGTGGTATATACGCCATCAACGTCTGTATAAATCTGGCATTCATCGGCTTTTAGTGCAGCAGCAATCGCGACACCTGAAGTATCAGAACCGCCGCGGCCTAAAGTGGTGGTATTGCCATGCTCGTCAAAACCCTGGAAACCTGCAACTACAAGTACACGGCCAGCATCCAGATTCGAGTTCAGGACTTCAGTATCAATTGATTCGATACGTGCCTTATTGAATGAGCTGTCGGTTTTCATGCCAACCTGGCGACCTGTTAGTGATTTTGCTTCAACGCCAATAGAGTTGAGCGCCATCGCTAACATAGAAATCGTAACCTGCTCACCCGTAGAGACCATCTGGTCTAGTTCACGTGGGTCAGGGGTTTCGGTAATGGCTTTCGCGAGAGCAAGCAGACGATTGGTTTCGCCACTCATCGCTGATACAACCACAACCACCTTGTGGCCATGGTCATGCCAGCGTTTCACACGACGAGCAACATTTAAAATGCGCTCGGGAGTACCCATAGAGGTACCGCCATATTTTTGAACGATTAGTGCCATAGTTGTTCCATATAAGCCATGACCCTGATAGTCCTATCAGGGTCAGTTACACAAAATTGAAGTTTTATTTTGCTGCCAGCCAGGCAGTTAAATCTGCCATCACCGGAGCAAACTTCTCGTTAAGTGGCGCGCCACCTTGTGCCAAGTCAGGTTTACCACCACCTTTACCACCCAGCTCGGTTGCCAGATGTTTGATGATGTCACCCGCTTTTATAGATGCAGTAAAGTCTTTTGCTACAGATGCGATCAAGCTCACCTTGTCACCCTCTACACCTGCAAGCACAATGACTGCATTTTCTAATTTTGATTTCACACCGTCATGCAGGTTGCGTAGTGCTTTCGCATCCATATTTTCAACGGTTGTAATCAAGGTTGCACGACCTGCAATGGTTTGAACTTGGCTTAGAAGTTCACCGGCTTGCAGGCTAGCAAGTTTCTGATTCAGTTGTTCGATCTGTTTTTGCAAGCCAGAGGCAGTATCAACTAACGCTTCAACTTTTTCTAAAGTCTGGTCTTTTTGCGCTTTGAGCAAACCGTTAATCGTATTGATGTCACGATCGGCTTTTTGTGCAACTTCAACTGCTTTGGTGCCTGTCACTGCTTCAATACGACGTATACCTGCTGCAACACCACCTTCAGAAGTGATCTTGAACAGACCGATGTCACCGGTACGTTTTACGTGAATACCACCGCAAAGCTCGATGGAGAAATTTTTCTCTTCAATCACTGACCCCATTGACAATACACGGACTTCGTCACCGTATTTTTCGCCGAACAGCATCATCGCACCTTTGGCTTTGGCAGATTCAATATCCAGCAGTTCAGTAGAAACAGCCGTATTGGCAATTACTTCAGCATTGACCAGACGTTCAATTTCTTGCAGCTGTTCAAAGCTAACCGGTTGATCATTGGCAAAGTCAAAACGTAACACATCAGATGCGACCAATGAACCCTTTTGTTGTACATGTGAGCCCAGAATTTGACGCAGCGCAGCATGTAACAAGTGAGTCGCAGAGTGGTTGCGCGCAGTTGCTGCACGGATGTCTGCTTTCACAGTCGCTTCAACAGATTGGGTTGCTTTTAAGCTACCCATGGTCACGATGCCTTGGTGTACAAATGCACCACCAGATTTTTTCGTGTCCTGAACTTCGAAAATCCCGGTATCGTTTTTGAAAATCCCTGTATCACCGATTTGACCACCGCTTTCTGCATAGAAAGGAGTCTGGTTGAGTACGATTAAAGCTTCGTCGCCTTCAACGACTTCATCTACTTGCTCGCCATCTTTATAGATTGCGATGATTTGGCCTTCGCCTGCAGTTGCATCATAACCATCAAATTGAGTTTCGCCTTCAACTTTGACAACACTGTTGTAGTCGATTGCGAATTTGCCTGCATCACGCGCACGTTGACGCTGTGCTGCCATTTCAACTTCAAAGCCAGCTTCATCAATCGTTAATTCACGTTCACGTGCGATATCCGCAGTTAAGTCCGTCGGGAAACCGTAAGTGTCGTAAAGTTTGAAAACCACTTCACCCGGAATCACAGAACCTTTTAATTGTGCCAATTCGCCTTCAAGCAATTTCAAACCTTGCTCAAGTGTTTTGGCAAATTGTTCTTCTTCTTTGAGCAGTTGAGCTTCGATACGTGCTTGTTGTGCTGCAAGTTCTGGATATGCTTCGCCCATCACTTCAATAAGCGGCTGCAACATTTTATGGAAGAATGAACCGGTCGCACCCAGTTTGTTACCGTGACGCACTGCACGGCGGATGATACGACGCAGTACATAACCACGACCTTCATTTGATGGATTTACGCCATCAGCAATCAGGAATGAACATGAACGTGCATGGTCAGCAACCACTTTAAGTGAAGCAGGGTATTGTACAGGTGTGCCTTTTTCAGCCGCTTCAGCTTCAAGTGCAGTAGTATCCAGACCAATGATCTCAGCCGCAGATTTGAGTAAGTGCTGGAACAAATCGATTTCGTAGTTTGAGTTGACATGCTGTAAAACTGCAGAAATACGCTCAAGACCCATACCAGTATCTACAGAAGGCGCTGGAAGCGGATGAAGTACGCCATCACTCGTGCGGTTAAACTGCATGAAAACGTTGTTCCAGATTTCAATGAAACGGTCGCCATCTTCTTCAGGTGTGCCCGGCAGGCCACCCCAGATGTGATCGCCATGGTCAAAGAAAATTTCAGAACATGGGCCGCAAGGACCTGTGTCGCCCATCGCCCAGAAGTTATCTGATGCGTATTGACCACCTTTGTTGTCACCAATACGGATAATGCGAGATGCATCTAGGCCGATTTCTTTGTTCCAGATGTCGAATGCTTCGTCATCGGTATGATAAACAGTGGCATAAAGCTTATCTTTAGGTAGCGCTAACCAGTCATCGCCCGTCAAAAAATCCCAGGCAAATTTGATCGCATCACGTTTGAAGTAATCACCAAATGAAAAGTTACCTAACATTTCAAAGAAGGTATGGTGACGCGCGGTATAACCGACATTATCCAAGTCGTTGTGTTTACCACCTGCACGTACGCATTTTTGTGATGATACGGCACGGACATAATCGCGTTTTTCTAGACCTAAGAAGCAATCTTTAAACTGGTTCATACCCGCATTGGTGAACAGTAAAGTTGGATCATTGGCGGGTACTAGTGAACTCGACGCGACACGTGTATGCCCTTGCGATTCAAAGTAACGCAAAAATGCTTCACGAATTTCAGCTGATGTCATAAAACGAGTACTCACAACCAAGTCACTCCATAATTTCCGATTTGGCTAAAACACCACAGTCTGACAAGCACATGAGAGCTCTGCTGCAATGCGGGGCTTAAAAATTTAAAACGCCAAATTATAACGGAAAAAGCGGTATGCACCAATCATTTTAAAACCAATTGCCAAGGAATTATTGACTCGGGTTTAGTGCTGAATTCATAAAATGAATTTTCTATTCAGAACAATTCGGTTATATCCATCTATTTACACAGCATCAGAATTTTAAAAGATCTGAATACTGGGCGATGTATCAGAAATAAAATAATCGAAAATCAATATTTTCACTGAAGTTTTTCATGTACTGCGCAAGAAATCCTTTAACATAGAGGAGTTTTAAAATAGGCATATAAAAGGTTGAGTCATGCAACGAGTGGCAATCAATGGATTTGGGCGTATTGGACGTAATGTATTGCGTGCCTGGTTTGAAAATCCGAAAGATTTTAAATTTGAAATCGTTGCCATTAACGATATTGCTGATGTTGAAACCTTAATTCATCTGTTTAAATATGACTCAACCCATGGCCGTTTTCCGGGACAGGTAGACGTCAGCTATGATGCCGAACATATTTATCTGCATCTCAGCTATCAGGATGCCAGCTTAAAAGTTCAGGTTTTATGTGAAGCCAACCCGGCGCAGCTTCCCTGGCAAAAACTTGAAATAGATGTGGTGCTGGAATGTACCGGGCTGTTCCGTTCCCGTGAAGCTGCGACCCAGCATATTGAGGCAGGGGCGAAACGGGTGATTATTGGAGCAGCACCCTTTGATACTGTCGATGCTGCGATTGTGTATGGTGTCAATCATCACGAAGTTAAAGCCACCGACCAGATCATTTCCAGTGTGTCCTGTACCACTCAGGCCCTAGTACCGCTGGTCAAAATCCTCGATGATGCTTTTGGCATCAGCAGTGCGTTAATGACCGAAATCCATGCGGTGACCGCAGATCAATCTGTGCTGGATCAGGCGCATCGCGATTTGCGTCGTGCACGGGCAGCAGGACACAATATTATTCCCACCACATCCAGTGCGCTGGGTGCATTAAAGCGGGTTATGCCAAAAATGGAAGATCGGATTGACGGTTATTCAATTCGGGTGCCGACCATTAATGTCGCAGCAATTGACCTGACCTTTGTTTCCCAGTCACCGATTACCGATCACAAACTGAATGAAGTGTTAATTAAGGCTGCGCGACAGGATTTTGCCGAAATCATGTCAGTGACGGATGAACCTTTGGTGTCGAGTGATTTTAATCATTCCCCTTATTCCTTGATCGTTGATCTGACCCAAACCCTAGTGGTGGGGCAACAGGCCAAGGTCTTTGCCTGGTATGACAATGAATGGGGTTATGCCAACCGCTTGCTGGATTTATGTGAATCTTTTCATTAAGTTTGACTTTGCTAAGCCTAAAAAGTGCCGATATACGGTGCTTTTTTTGCTTTAAACATTCTTGATATGCGTTGTTTTAATAGAATTTGCGCGTAATTGATCGAAAAGCAGCGTGAGTGCTTGAATTATTTGCATCATCTGCATGATTTTTCGTTAAGATAAAGCCAATAAAATGAAATAAGAGCAAGCATATGATGGTGGTTTGGGGATTTATTATACTGCTCACATTGGCAGTGATTTTTCTAATCTGGCTGCAGTTCAATCAGAATGATGGTTCAGGTGTCGTGGAGGGCGTGCCGGTAGAAGAGAAAGTCGCGCATCTGGAAGAAAATTTAAAAAAGACCCTGGAAATCATGCAGGACTTGGCTAAAAAAATGCATGTACAGCAGGAAGTGCTGGATCAGACTACAACCAAACTGCAGCAGGTCGAGTTGCAAAATGCAGAGCTGGTCAGCCTGCTCACCAAGGTCGTAGACCCACAGAAATAAACAGAATCCCTTTAGAAATCATATAAAGAATTCTGTTTGAGGGCTAGACGAGAAGAGTTCTTAAGACGGCTGCAGACACCATGCTGATGGCAACTGTGGGGAGCAAGCCAAAACGCGTAGCGGCGAACAGCGTTAAAGCCAAAGCGATCAGATCTGCAGGGTTGTCGCGTACAAAATACGGTGCGATGACTGAAATCAGCACGCAGCCGGGGACTACTTCCAGAATTTTACGCTGGCGCTGTGTCAGCGGTTTGTTTTTTAATAAGACATAGCCCAAGATCCGGGTTAAATAGGTGGTCGCAGCAATCAGCAGGATGGCCAGCAATGTACTCATCTCAATCATGCTTCCTCCTCACCAATCAAGAAAAAAGCAGACACAATGCCGGCTAGGGCACCCATCGGCACGTACCAGCCCGCAGGTAAATATAAATAAGCCAAAGCCGCACAGACTAAACTGACCAGCCATGGCCGGGCAGCCTCAAAACCTTTCCACATGCTTCGCATCAACACCAGAAATACAGCAGGAAAGGCCATATCAAAGCCCCAGCGGTTGATATCGCCTAAAACAGGTCCAAGCATCGCGCCCAGTGTGGTAAAACCGACCCACATCAGATAAAGACAGAAACATAAACCGGCATAGTAGGGCATGCTAAAAGCAGCCCGATAACCCTGCTGGGCCTGCTTTCTTTGCGCATCCGCCAGACTTAAGGCCCAGCTTTCATCAACCATAAAAAACAGGGCCGGCAATACTTTGCGATTCGGGAGATGTTTTAAATACGAAACTAGGCTTGCACCCATCAGCAAATGCCGGCTATTCACCAAAAAGGTAATAAACAGCAGCATGAACAAATTGGGTGGACTGGTCCAGACTTCCAAAATGGCAAATTCAGAACCGCCGGCAAAATTGAGTCCAGTCAGCAAAGGCACTTCCAGCACACTGAAATTTTTCTGAATCGCAGTCGCACCTAGCACCAAAGCAAAGGGAATAATTCCTAAAAGCATAGGAATAGAATCTTTCATGCCGCGCTGAAATTCGCTGAAATCTGTATGTGCGAGCGCGGGCGTGCTGCTTTGTCTGAGCAAAAGCATGTCAGTGACCTGAGGACTTAATATTGAGCCGTATTTTATAGCGATAATCAGGCTATTTGCTGTTGTAGTGCATGCAATTTAAATTTGATTTGGAATTAAATTGCGCTAAATTGGCTTCAAGGAGTTTTAAATACTAAAGTAACAAGATGGATCAAATTGATAAACGCATTTTGCATGAACTGCAAAAGAACGGAAAATTGCAAAATAATGAACTGGCACAATTAATTGGCTTGTCGCCGTCACCCTGTTTAAGACGGGTGAAACAGCTGGAAGATGATGGTGTGATTGAGCAGTATGTCGCGCTGCTGAATCCGCAAAAGGTCAATCTGGCAATGAGTGTATTTGCACGGGTTTGGCTTAAATCTCAAGAAGCTGCCGTGGTCGATCAATTTGTTGAAGCCATCAAGGAGATGCCGGAAGTGGTGGAATGCCAGTTAATGGCGGGGGATTGTGATTTCTTTTTAAGAATTGTAGTGGCCGATCTGGATGCCTATCGTAAATTTCAGATTCATCATTTGACTCAAATTCCCTGCATCCAAAGTGTAAAAACCGAAATTCCATTGCAAACGGTAAAAAGCACCACCGCATTGCCATTGGTCTAAAATGATTTTTTGTTTATAGCGCGTGCTGGTCATACACGATAAAACGCTGATAGTTGACGCAATTGTGGCTCATTGCATAAGAGAGTAAAAATTATAAAATTTTGCGATGCACAGCCAAAACTATCGTGTTAGACTAGGAGAAATCGGGTGTGCTCCCGATTTTTTTATGCGGATTCGTTCCGCGCTGACAAGAATTTAGGTTTACAACATGCCCATTTCAGAGACATGGTTATTACCTGATGGTGTAGCTGATGTATTACCAGAACAAGCGCAAGTCATTGAAAGTTTGCGCCGTAAATCACTGGATTTCCTTGCATCTCGAGGTTATCAGTTGGTGTACACGCCATTCATTGAATACATCGAATCTCTCTCTTCTCTCTCAGAATCGAATCAAGATTTAGACTTAGCCACTTTTAAAGTCATCGATCAGCTTTCTGGTCGTTTGCTTGGTGTGCGTGCCGATATGACACCACAAGTGGCGCGTATTGATGCACATGTACATCCAGTGGAAGGTGTGGCGCGTTACTGCTATGCAGGTACCGTTCTGCATACCAAACCACGCGGTTTTAATACCTCGCGTGCGCCTTTGCAGTTAGGCGCCGAACTGTTTGGTTCAGACAGCATCGATGCCGATGTAGAAATGGTCGATTTAATGATCAGTCTGATTCAGGAAACAGGTCTGGCAGACGGAATCCATCTGGACTTAGGTCATGTCGGCTTATTCCGCAGTCTGGTGGCTCAAGCAGGTTTGAACAAAGTTGCTGAACGTAAACTGTCTGATTTATACCAACGTAAGGCCTTGCCAGAGTTGGAAGAATTTACGGCAGAACTGAAATTTGGTCAGGACTTTTATGCACTGGGCCGCTATGCCAGCGATCTGGACGCATTACAGGCAAATTTAAGTGCTGAAGTGTTGGCGAATCCAGCCTTCAAGCAAGCTTTTGATGCCTTACAAATTACCAAAGATCAAGTTCAAGCCCGTTGGCCAAACTTGAGTATTGGTATTGATGTGGTTGAATTACGTTCATACCATTATCATACTGGCCTGATGTATGCGGTCTATGCACCGAACCGTGCAGCTGCACTGGCACAAGGCGGCCGTTATGATGGCATTGGTGAACATTTTGGTCGTGCGCGTCCGGCAACCGGTTTCTCTTGTGACTTATATGCTTTAAGCGCAGGTCAGTTTGACGCAGTACAGGTTGTGGTTGCACCTAAAGGCACTGATGCAGAACTTCTGAATGCGATTCAGAACATTCGTGCACAAGGCTTAAGTGTAATTCAGTTACTGGGTAATGATGATTTAAACTCGATTCCATATGCGACGCACCAGCTGGTGAATGCGAATGGTGAGTGGACAGTCAAAACGATTTAACTGCTTGGCTCAGTGTTCATGTCGCTGAGCGGGGCTTTCAACTTTAACAGCATGATGTAATGAGGCTATTATGGGCAAGAATGTTGTGGTACTTGGTACCCAATGGGGCGACGAAGGTAAAGGTAAAATCGTCGACCTGCTCACAGATCAAGCGGCAGCGGTAGTTCGTTATCAAGGCGGACATAACGCAGGTCACACTCTTGTGGTTGGTGGTAAGAAAACTGTCTTACACCTCATTCCATCAGGTATTTTACGTGAAAACGTATTGTGCTTAATTGGTAACGGTGTTGTTCTTTCTCCTGAAGCGCTCATCAAAGAGATGGATATTCTTGAAAAAGAAGGCGTTCCTGTTAAAGAACGTTTACGCATTTCTCCAAACTGTCCATTGATTCTTCCGAACCACATCGCACTTGATCAGGCGCGTGAGAAAAAACGTGGTAATGCGAAGATTGGTACGACAGGTCGTGGTATCGGTCCTGCATACGAAGACAAAGTAGCGCGTCGCGCAGTACGTGTTGCTGACCTGGTACGTGGTGGTGAACATCTTACTGCTCAGTTAACTGAACTTCTGGACTACCATAACTTCCAGCTGACTGAATACTACGGTGTTGAAGCAGTTAAACTGGAAGATGTGCTGGCGCTTTGCGACGAATGGCGTAAAGTTGTTGCTCCACTGGTTGTGGATGTGACCACTGAATTGCATAACTACCGTAAAAACGGTGACAACATCATGTTCGAAGGCGCGCAAGGTTCACTTCTTGACGTTGACCACGGTACATATCCGTATGTAACTTCTTCGAATACAACTGCTGGTGGCGTAAGCTCTGGTTCAGGCCTGGGTCCTTTGCATCTTGACTATGTACTGGGTATTACTAAAGCGTACACAACGCGTGTAGGTGCAGGTCCATTCCCAACTGAGTTGGTGTATGACGCTGCAAATGACACGGGTGATGCAATTGGTAAACACCTGGGTACCATTGGTAATGAGTTTGGTGCGTCTACTGGCCGTCAACGTCGTTGTGGCTGGTTCGATGCTGAAATTCTACGCCGTTCAGTTGACGTAAACTCACTTTCTGGTATTTGCCTGACTAAACTTGACGTTCTTGACGGTTTGGAAGAAGTGAAAATTTGTGTGGGTTATGAAGCTGCAGATTCTGGTTGTGTCGGTTCTTCTGATGCGCTTGCATTCGAAACTTTAAAACCGATTTACGAAACTATGCCAGGCTGGTCTGAGTCAACTTTCGGTGCGAAATCACTGGATCAGTTGCCAGAAGCTGCATTGAACTATGTAAAACGTCTTGAGCAATTGATTGAATGTCCAATCGACATCATTTCAACAGGTCCAGACCGTGAAGAAACCATTGTTCTTCGTCACCCGTTTGATGCTTAATCTTCATTTGATTAAAGCTTGAATGATAAAAACCCATCTCCGGATGGGTTTTTTTATATCCTGAATTTATGCAGCTATTTCAAGACTAAAGTTGCATCGGTAATACTACGTGATGTGCTTTAACATAGCGGTATATAAAGAAAGAAAAATGAGCAGCAGGATGCAAAAAAATATATCGGCGACTATGTTTTATTCATTGTTATTCGCGATGGGCGGGGCGCCAACAATTGCCATGATGATTATTCGCGCGCAAACCCAAAATCCTGAGGTGATTTATGCGGCGCTGATTGGTCTGAGTGTCATTATCGCCTGTATATTAGTGCCTATTATTTTATTGCAAAACGCCTATTTATTTTTTAAACGTAAAGATGAAATTCTGGAACAAAAAATAAAACCCTTAAGTCAGGTTTATCTGGGCTTGAACATTATCTGTCTGATTTATTGGCTGGCGATACAGTACTTGGCTTAAAAATTACAGAATTTATAAGAAGATGGAGTAATTAAGCGTTTAGCTCCTGTATGCTTTCACTTATAATTTTTACAATGTAAATTAAGCTTGGGCTAAGGTAGAGTTGATTATAATGAAGAATAAATTTTTATTGGGTATGGCGGCTGCCGCAGTCGTGACATTGTCGGGTTGTACCACTATTGCGGATATTGCCGGGGCTGATTCTGCGACCTTAAATGCATCTGCGACACAAAGCTATAATGCTATGGTGACTGATGCCAGAAATAAAGGTCAACTGGACACCAGTTCAGCGACCTATAAACGTATTAATACCGTATTTAACCGTTTAAAGCCGATTGCGAACCAAATGAACCAGACTGGTACAGCATTCCAGTGGCAATTGGCTGTGCTCAAGTCCGATCAGGTTAATGCCTTTGTTGCACCGGGTGGTAAAGTGGTATTTTATACCGGTATTGTGAATAAGCTGAATCTGACCGATGCTGAAATTGCAGCAATTATGGGTCATGAAATGGTACATGCCTTAGAAGAGCATTCTAAGCAGAAAATTGGTGCCCAGGCGCTCACCGACCTGGCTTTAGGCATTGGTCTTAATGCAGCTGGTGTGGGCCAGGGTGGCGCAGCAGCAGCGCAATTAGGAAGTCAGATCGGGATTGGCCTGCCATACTCGCGTAATCTGGAAAGCCGTGCTGACCAGGGTGGCTTGATGCTGATGGCACGTGCAGGTTATAACCCGAATGCAGCGATTACCTTGTGGGAAAAAATGAACAAACTCGGTGGCAGCAATGGCGCAACCTTCCTGTCTACGCATCCATCGAACAGCCAGCGTATTGGACAAATGCGTCAACAGTTACCAGCAGCCATGCAGATTTATAATCAACGCAAATAATCCAGCGATTATTCTCTAAAGGGATCTCTTGATCGGATTGAAACAGCAGGGCCATGGTCCTGCTTTTTTATTCTCCATTTTAAAATGAATATTTTGGCGGCAATAAAAAAGGCAAAGTTTTCACTTTGCCTTTTTTACACTCGATCAGAAGATCTTAGTGCTGGTGACCACCTGCACCGTGTACATGACCGTGATCTAATTCTTCTTGAGAAGCTTCACGAATCGATACAATTTCAACTTCGAAAGTCAGGTCTTGACCAGCAAGCGGGAAGTTCGCATCTACAACAACATTGTCGCCTTCAACTGCTTTAACAGTTACGATTTGCACGCCGTCATCAGTTTGAGCTTGGAACTGCATACCTGCTTGAATGTTGTCTACGCCTTGGAACATTTGCGCAGGAACTTCTTGTACGAGGTCAGGGTTATATTCGCCATAACCTTCAGCAGCAGGAACATTAACAGTGAATTTTTCACCCACAGTTTTGCCTTCTAACGCGTTTTCTAAACCTGGGATGATGTTACCTGCACCGTGCAAATAGGCAAGTGGTTCACCTTGAGATTGGTCGAGAGTTTCACCCTCTGCGTTAGTCAATGTGTAGTGGAAAGAAACCACGAGGTTATTTGCAATAGCAGTCATGTGAATTGATCCATTCAATTTTTTAAGGGTACATCATAAAGTGAAATTGCATTTTTGTAGACTAAAATTAGCAAAAAAACGCAATTTGACAATTTTATTGACGATTTTTTCATTGATTGGGCCAAATTCTGGAATTTCAATGCAATTTCAGCTTTGGAGAGATTTTTCGTGTAACTAAATCTTTTGCAGTCAAAATACCGGCATGGGCATAACCATGAATGGTCACCTGATGAATCCGGTATAAAGAGACATACATTGTTTTGGCGACAAAGCCTTGCACATTGACCTGACCCAGCAATTCCCCCACAGCTTTATTCTGACTTAAGGAAATCAGGGAGCCCTTGTCAGAAAATTTAAACATCGGCAAATAGCTATCTCCATTGACATGGGCTTTTAAAGCATTGGCCAGAAAGCTGGCTTGCTGGCTGGCCACTTGAGCACGCGGCCCTAATACCGGTTGATCTGCCGCAGGCTGGCAATGCGCACAATCACCAAATGCAAAAATACTTGGATCAGATTTGGTTTGCAGCGTGGCATAAACTTTGAGCCGATGAATATGGTCTTTTTCTATATCGTCGAGTTGTGCCAAGACTTCCGGTGCTTTGATCCCTGCAGCCCAGACTTTGATTTCAGCATCCAGACTGGAACCATCGGCAAAATAAATCTTGTCTTCATCGACCTTGACCACTCGATGACTGGTCAAGACTTCAATACCGAACTGTTCTAACTGTTTCATGGTATTTGCAGCAACTTTAGGCGAGAGTGCAGTCAGAATACGATCCGCGGCTTCAATCAAGGTGATTTTGACTTTGTTGGGATCGACCTTGTTTAAGCCATATTGAAAGAAATTCTGTTTGGCTTCTACCAGCTCCGCTGCCAGTTCTACCCCAGTCGCACCGGCACCAATAATAGCAATATTCAGCTCACGGCTTGAAGTCTCATGTTGAGCATTTAAATACAGGTGCAGCAGATCCTGCTGAAAGATATCTGCCTGCTGACGGCTGTCGAGAAAATGACAGAACTGTTTGACCCCTTCGGTATTAAAGTCATTTGAGGTTGAACCTAAAGCCAGTACCAGTGTGTCATAGCCAATACGCTGATTTTTCTTGGGCTCACTTTTTTTAGAGAAATATTCTGTTTCGACGATGATCTGTTTCGCTTCGCGATCCAGACCGGTGAATGTCCCCAAAACAAATTCATAATGATGCGCGGCAGAATGGGCAAAATAATTGGTTTCTTGCTGATGTGGATTTAAGGTACCTGCGGCGACTTCATGTAGCAGCGGTTTCCAGAGATGTGTCAGTTTTTGATCAATCAAAATAATCTGGGCTTTGCCGTTTTTACCCAGGCTATCACCCAATTGTGTCGCCAGTTCCAGACCACCAGCGCCACCACCCACAATCACGATTTTATGTACTGTCATGCGTTCTTAACCTGTTTATTTTTTTAATAAAAATAAGAGAAATAGAGAGAAAATATACTATGGCATGTGCTAAATCGCGTCTTGATTAAAATTGTTATACACATTACAAAACGTAGCAATTCTGTGAGAGCGGGTAATAATTGCTGCGTTTCGGGCAGGGTGCCTCATTTGGGATAGATCATGAATCAGCTAGAAGGCTACATCAGCGCTTCTAGCTTAAAGAATTACTTGATATTGAGAGGATTATTGATCTAGAGGATACAGTTTTACGCCGGGTGTTGAGTCTGAAAAGAAACTGAATAAACCTTGCAGCCAGCTAAAGAACTTCTGCAACGGGTTGGCTTCTTCAATTTCGACATGATCTTCAATTTGAATGGTGCGAATTAACTGATTATTTTGATAAATCTGAATCGTGGCCAAAGGCATCATGCTGGCTAAAGGCGCAATGAGTTCAGATGCCTTCATTTCAACATTGATATGGGTCTGGGTTTCCTGAAGTGGCTCGATACTTTTTAAAGCGCCATCACCTGTATTTAGCATGACGCGCTGATGGGCCTGATCAAACTGATTCAGGTCAATGCTATAGCTCTGATCATAAAGCGAGGTAGTAATAATCTGCGGCTGCTTGGTTTGCACTTTAAACATTTTTAAAGTGGATTTAATCACAGGCAACTCAGCCAACAGTTGCTGATCTTTGATCGCGACTTCATTGCGGGTATAGGTATAAGCCAGATTCATCAGTTTATGCGATATCTCAGCGCGCTTTGTGGCGCTTTTAGTGCCTAGCACTACCACAATCAGACGGCGCTTCGGCATTTCAAAGTCTGCTGTAACACGATTGGCTGTCAGCGCCAGGTTATAACCGGCCGCACGGGTAAAACCGGTTTTTAAACCATCTACGCTTGGGTCGACCTGAAGTACACGGTTGGTGGCACGATGGAAATGCTGGTTATAAGTGAAACTTGGCTGTTTGGAATAATACAGATAATCCGGGGTTTCATTCACCACCGCCATAGAGAGTCGGGCCAAATCGGCAGCAGTCGAATAATGCTCGGGCATGGTAATGCCGGCCGGATTCTGGAAATTGCTATGCTGCATGCCCAGTGCTTTGGCTTCCTGATTCATCCGCTCTACAAACTGGGGAACACTCCCCGAGATTTTCTCAGCCAGCGTCAACGCTGCATCATTGGCAGACATGATAATCAAACCCGCCAGAAGCTGATCGACTGTAATCAGATCACCTTCTTTCAGATACATCTGTGACTCATCCCACATGACATTTTTAACCACAGATGTGGCAGTTAAAACTTCATTTTTATCTAATTTTCCGGCCTCAATTTCCTTTAAGGCAATATAAGCCACCATCATTTTGGTCAGCGAAGCCGGCGCACGTTGCACATCGGCATTGTGTTCTGCAATGACTTGACCAGACTGTGAATCCAGAATAGTCCAGGCTTCAGCTTCAACGCTTTCAGGCAGAATATTGAGTAAGGCAGCATGTGAAAATGCAGAAATAAATAAGCTGAATACCGCAATCAGTGAGATGATGTATTTCAAGGATGTTCCTTAATAACCCGTCGGGCGTTGAACGATTAAATTTTCAGGCATGCTATGCCTTTTTTATACAGATAGCTAGTCGTAAATGTAGACAAATAAGACAGCTAAACCATCTTGGCTTAAAAAATGCTAAGCTAAGCTATACCTCATTTATTTTCATTTTATATCGCCCATTATGTTGCATTATCAAATCGAATTTGACGATTATCGTCAGCACCTTATTCACGTGACTGTTCGCTTTCTGGCAGACCCGACGCAGATCTTATCATTACCGACCTGGATTCCGGGAAGTTATTTGATTCGAGAGTTTTCCAAACACATTGAGGCGGTCAAAGCTTATGATGAAGATGGACGTCAACTGCAAATCCAGAAATTTGAAAAGAACAAATGGCGTTTATTCAATACCGATCATGAGCTGATTACGGTTGAATATGATGTCTATGCCTACGACCTGTCTGTTCGTGGTGCATATGTGGATCAAAACCGTCTCTATGTCAACCCGGCCTGTGCATGCTTGGGGCTAGAAGGTCAGGAAAATAAAGAGATTGAATTAGAAATCTTCCTGCCAGATGAGTTAAAGCATTTCCAACTGGCAACCGGCATGCAATCCAAAAGTCTGGTCAAGGGCCGTTTCACCCTGAAAGCCAAAAACTATGCTGAATTGATTGATGCACCGTTTGAACTGGCAGAGCAAACCCGTTTCAGTTTTGAAGCGAATGGTATTCCGCATGAGTTTGTGGTGTCCGGCAAGCATGCGATGAATGCAGCACGTATGCAGCAGGACATTGAGAAAATCTGTAGCACAGAAATCTCCATGTTCGGTTCAGCGCCATTTGCTGACTATACTTTTATGACCATGGCAACCGGAAATAGTTATGGTGGTCTGGAACATCCAAACTCGACCAGCCTGATTTCACCGCGCGATGACTTGCCGAAGGCCAATGAGCCTGAAGAACCTTCCAAAGATTATCAGCGTTTCCTCGGCCTATGTAGCCATGAATATTTCCATTCTTGGTTGGTGAAATTTATTCGCCCTGAAAATTTTGTCAATTATGATTTGAACCGTGAAGGCTATACGTCTTTGCTGTGGATCTTTGAAGGCTTCACTTCTTATTATGATGATTTGATTTTGCTACGCAGTGGCGTGATTAATCAGGAATCATATATCAGCTTGTTAAAAGCGCAGATTGATCGTTACTTGCAGAATCCAGGTCGTGCGATTCAGTCGGTGTCTGAATCCAGTTTTGATGCCTGGGTGAAATTCTACCGTCAGGATGAAAATTCGAATAATGCCGGCACCAGCTATTACAACAAAGGTTGTTTGGTTGCATTGTGCCTAGACTTAGGTTTGCGTTTACGCGGTTCAAGTCTGGATGCCTTGATGCGCCGTTTGTATGAAAATGCACAAAAGGGTGTTCAGGTACATGAGCGGACGATCTTTGAATTATGCAAAGAGCTGACCGGTGATGATTGGTCAGAGCAGATTAATCACTTGATTAATACCACAGATGAATTGCCACTGGATCAGTTATTGCCTGAGTTTGGTATCGGTTATAACCTGAAAAATGACAAGTCATTGCCTTTTGGTTTAAAACTGGTAGATAAGCCGGAAGGTGTACTGGTTCAGTCGGCGCGTCGTGATAGTACTGCTGTAGTAGCTGGCCTTTCTGCCAATGATGTGATTATTGCCGTTGATGGTTTAAAAGCAATGACGAAGTTAATGGAAAGTTATGCAAAACAGGAAGGTGTTTATACCATGCATGCTTTCCGTCGCGATGAGCTAATGAGTTTTGACGTTCAGGCAGGTGGTTCTGAACTGACCGAAGTTGAACTGAAAATTGAAGATCAGACTAAAGCTGAAAAGTGGTTGAAAGCTTAATTAAATTTCAAACTTTAAAAACCGATGCTTAGGCATCGGTTTTTTATTGCATCAAGTTTTGAAAATTATCTGATGATCAGTCGAGACGTACCGCGGAACTCTGCCACAATTTGATCATGCTGATTTATCACCTGAATATCGTAAATTCCGCTACGGCCACTGCTGGCCCTATGTTCTGCTACAGCAGTCAATGTATCGCCAAGAACTCCTGATTTTAAATAATGAATTCCACAATGCTGACCAACAGCCGGATGTTCACCTGTATTACAGGCAATGGCAAATGCCGCATCTGCAAGCGCGAAAATCACTGCGCCGTTACAGGTCTTGTGACCCTGTAAATGTTGTTCAGTGACTTTCAGCGAAATTTTTGCGTGATTGTGACTATAAGCAACAAGGTGTGCACCAAGATGCTGGATTAATCGATCCTGATTAAACATCTGGTTGACTTGCTGATCCATTGCAAAGCTCCTTGTTTGAGATACGTTTTATTTTTAAATTCATTTAATATGAGTTATGAATAGCATTCCAGCACAAGAATAACAAGTAAAAGAATAAGGCCCAATAAGATGGGCCTTAAGTGAAAGAGCTTAGTTACCGCGATAAGTCGAATAACCATAAGAGCTCAATAACAGTGGAATATGATAATGTTCTAAAGCGCCATCAATCATAAAGACCACCGGTACTTCAGGGAAGAATGTCCGCTGATTATTGGCCTTAAACCAGTCACCCGTTTTAAAGGTCACTTTATAAATACCCTTTTGCAGATTGGTATCTTTTGGATATAGCTCTTTAATACGGCCATTCTGATCTGTTTTAGCTTCATTGAGCTTGACCCATTTCTCACCTTGCTGTGCTTCCAAAGTAACTGCAATATTTGCGGAAGGTAAACCTGTTTCCTGATTCAGAACATGCACACTAAGTGGATTCTGTGCAAAGGAAAGCGTGGCTGCGGTGCTTGCAAAGGTTGCTAGCAGGATTTTTTTCATGTTGTATTCCTCAGTAGATGGATGAAGTAATATTGAATAAAAGAAACCAATAAGACTTATTTAAATAGATTAAAGCTGTTTTAAAGTGCTTTGAATGCCGCTATTGGCACATTGATGATCCTGTTCCGAACCGCCTGCACCCGCAACACCTACAGCACCTAAAATATGATTCTGGTACATAACAGGTACACCGCCGCCCAGTAACAGCAGTTCAGGCAAACTATTCAGGTTCTGTGCGTCCGGATTGTTCTGGGCATTGCGCATAAAATCCAGCGTACTGGTTTTCGTTGAATACGCGGTAAAGGCCTTGCGTTCTGCTGCGATCAGGTTGTGAATGCCGACAGATTCATGGCGTTGACTAGCCAGCAGATTACCACCCTGATCCAGAACCACGACTGCTGCGGGCTTGGCCTGTTTCTGGCAGGCCAACATGACATTGCTGGCCATAAGCTTTGCTGCTTCTAGCGACATGACTGGTGCTGTTTTTAATTCTGCATGTGCCAGTGAGCTGAGTAGTAATGAGCTGCTGAACAAGGCTAGGGTTGTTTTGGCGATTGAATTTTTCATACTTGTCATTCATGCAATTGAATACTGTTGCTATTGTAGAAAGAAATACGCCAGTGCAGCATGACAATCAGATTACCAATTTGTAATCTAGGCATAGCTAAAAACAGCTAAACTACTGACATGCATATTTTAATTGTAGAAGATGAAGTCAAGATTGCTGAATATCTGGCAAAAGGACTGAGTGAGTCAGGTTATAGCACGGCCATTGCTGAAAATGGCGTGTTGGCATTGGCCTGTTTGCAGCAACAGTCATTTGATCTGGTACTGCTGGATGTAATGCTGCCAGATCTGGACGGCTGGCAGGTGCTGAAAACCTTGCGAACTTTTAGCCAGATTCCGGTATTGATGCTCACTGCACGCGATCATGTGCTGGATCGGGTGAAAGGCCTGGAGCTTGGCGCCGATGATTATCTGACCAAACCTTTTTCCTATATTGAGTTACTGGCCCGGATCAAAAGTCTGTTGCGCCGTGTGCCGCGACTGGAGCAGGAGGCCTATCAGGTTGCAGGTCTGGTATTGAACCGCCTAAAGCATGAAGTATATCGTAATGAACAAAAGATCGAATTAAGCCAGAAAGAATTTGCGCTGTTGCAACTGTTGATGGAGCATCAGGGGCAGGTGATGACCCGGAGCCAGATTGCCTCCATGGTCTGGAATATCAATTTTAATACCGATACCAATGTGGTGGATGTGGCCATTCGCAGGCTGCGGAGCAAAATTGATGATCATTACACGCCAAAACTGATTCATACCGTACGCGGTATGGGTTATAAACTTGATGAATACCCATGAACAATCCTATCTTATTACCGCTGGCAACACGCTTGAGTATTGCGTTTGCATTGGTGTCCTGCGTGGTTTTTTTGAGTGTGGCGTTACTGTCTTATCAAAATATGCAACAGATGATTCAGGCTCAGCAGGATCAGGCACTGGCTGCACGTATTTCCCGAATTGAAATATTTCTTGAAGATGCCCAGAGTTTCGAGCTTTTGGTTCAGCATCCCAAATTATATGAAAACATGCTGGGGCAAGAAGATAATCTACTGCTGCTGCAACATCAGAATAATCGCTTGATTGAAATCAATCCTTTGCAGATTCATATTCCGGCATTGCACTATACCTCTGCCTTACAGTTTCAGAATAATCAGGCTGAACAGCCTTCGACACGACTGGCTTTTAAACAGGTGCAGTTTGATGGTCGCAGTTATCAACTGGTGGCTGGTAAGCAGCTGGCAGAGGGACAAAGGATATTGGCAAACTATTTATCAAAACTGGTGCTCTATAGTCTGCTTGGCATACTGCTCTCGACCTTGATGGCCTGGCTGGCAGGACGCTATATTCTCAAGTCCATGCGCCAGTTGATGCTGGCTACAGCACAGGTCAATATTCAGCAGCCCAATCAGCACATCGATGTTCAGAGTAATACGCTTGAGGTTCAAGAGCTGCGTCAGGCCATGAACGATATGCTCGCTAATATTCAGGCTGCGTATCAGCAGCTGGCACGTTTTTCTGAGGATATTTCACACGAACTTCGCACCCCATTAAACAATTTAATCGGGCAGACACAGATTCTGTTATCGCGGTCGCGCGAACCTGCTGAACTGGAAAATCTGCTCTATTCCAACTTGGAAGAATACGAACGCCTGAGCCAGATGATTGAAAGTATGCTGTTTATCGCCCGGGTAGAACATGGCGGATATGCGATTGAAAAACAGCATTTCAATCTAAATGACATGCTGCAAGAATTGCTTGAGTACTTCAGCTTTCTGGCCGAAGAGAAGCAGATGCATTTAAAAGTGGATGTTCCGCCAGATTTAAGTCTGACAGCCAGCACCGTATTGTTACAGCGCGCAGTCGCCAATCTGATCAGCAATGCCATTACTTATGGTCAGCCTGGGAGTGAGATTATTGTGTCTGCACAGCGACTCAACCACAGGATTAAAATATCAGTGTTGACGCCAGAAGTCTGGATTGCAGAGCAGCACCATCCGCATTTATTTGAGCGTTTTTATCAGATCGATGACAGCCGGCACGAAAAAGCCCAGACGGGTGGTCTGGGCCTTGCCATTGTACAGTCGATCATGCAGCTCCATCAGGGGCAGACAACTGTAGAAAATACACCGTCTGGCGTGATCTTTAGCCTGTCCCTACCTGATGAGCAGACTGGGTTTTAACCACGACCGCGTCCGCGACCACGAGGTGCTTTGGTATTTGGACGAGTTGTACCATTGGTACGACGTTTCGGCTTTTCGCTTTCGTCCATTTGCCAGATACGTTTGGTACCTGATTTTTTCACTGAACCATCTTTGTTCTTGCGAACCATTGGCTTACCACCCGTACCACCCGGTTTTTTCACATAAGAACGTGAACGGTATGGCTCTTCAGCAGGAACATTCTGGAAATCTGGATAAAGTAAAGGTTCAATTTCTTTGGTTTCACCCGGTTTAATATCCATACGTACAAGGTCAATATCACCAATTTTAGTACGGATTAAACGCAGTGTAGGGAAGCCCACCGCAGAGGTCATACGACGAACCTGACGGTTACGGCCTTCACAAATTGAAATCTCAACCCAAGACGTTGGGACAGATGCACGGAAACGTACAGGAGGATTACGCTCCCACAACCATTCCGGTTCAGATACTTTTTCAGCTTTGGCTGGAAGGGTCATGCCATCTTTAAGTTCCACACCTTTACGAAGCTGCTCAAGTGCTTCTTCGGTGACATCACCATCAACCTGCACCATATAGGTTTTAAACTTTTTATTGGCAGGATTGGTGATGTACTGGTTCAGACCACCGTGATCTGTTAAAAAAACCAGACCTTCTGAGTCCATGTCCAGACGACCAGCAAGACGTAAATCTTTGTCGTCGATGAAATCAGCCATGGTTTGGTGTTTTTCATCTGGGCGGAATTGGGAGAGGACGTCATAGGGTTTGTTTAAAATGACGATTTTCATAGGAAATAACTTCTATAATTACATAAACTTAAAAAATGTAGAGGCTTATTTTAAAGGGAAATTTGGTTATTTCCCGTATAAATCTCAAAAACAACGAATCTGGATTAGAATATTATGCGTTAAGAACAGTTGAAAGTATTGCCTAATTGGCAATTATTTTTAGGTTTGTCAGTAGCATTCGGAAAAATATGAAGAATAGAATATCAAAAGATCGTAGTACCTGCGGATGGTGCCAAATTACCGTTAATGCAAACCTGTCCCTCAACCTAGCAAATAATCCAATTGTCCCATGTATCAAAGGGAATGAAATTGGTGCTGATATTACACCAACGATGCAGGCTGTGGTAGATGTTGCAGTTTAAAAGCATAGAGTAGTAAGCCCTCAAATGCTTGGATCAGATAGATATCGAATCTGTCAGAAGTAAAAAAGGTTATCAAGTTAATCAAAGAGAAAAAATGGACATGACTAGAATCACCTTGAACTAAATTGTGCGTTAAACATGAACTACTAGAAAGAAGTCCTGACCTGATCATAAAGAAGATTTTAGCTATAAAAATAGCCAAAGAGCGAACATTCACGCAGTCTTGCGCTGGAGGTCAAGCGCAAGACTGCGAGCTTTTTTTGAATTTGATCATCCTACTATTGCAGATATACTTAACTCATTAAAGCCTGATTCTCCTAATTAAAACCTATATTAATCGCAGGTTTCTCAGGGGGGATTAAATTTTCTTAAATTCTGATTGATAAACGCCCAAAAGTTAAAATGAGTATCAAGCTGCAACTTTGCGTAAAGATTGTAGTGAGCCAGAACAGGATTTGTTCTGAGTTGAATCACTTAGCCAACCTATTATTACATTGACGTATTTGGATACAGCTCGATGATTGGCATATTTTCCAAAAACGTTAGAGTGATCAATGGAACTTCCAGTGATAGAGACGTTTCTCCGAAGGAGTACATAATATGGCCAAATCTAAAGCGAAACATAAGCAGGTCCAACAAAAGGACAAGCAGGACAGCGCTCAGAATGAAGAGCAACAACAGCAACAGCAACAACCAGCCAAACCCTCCCGTGCAAAAAAACGTAAGTAATTCCTAGCTACCTTCCATAACAACGCCCTTACATAAGGGCGTTGTTATATCATTGATTTTATAAAAATATCATTCAAAAAATTACAAGATTACGACTTTAAATTGTGCTGTTCTGCTTAAGATAAAAACCATCTTTCTAAAATAAATGCGAATAATATTGGTGAAATTTTTTCGGATTTTAAGCTTAATTTTATCTGTATGCTTTGTCTTGACCGCCTGTCAGCCACCACCTTCAGGTGAAGCAGCAGGATGGAAAAGTCCTTATCTTTATTGGCAACTGAAAAAGACTCAATTAGAAGCACCGTTACAGATTCCGGTCGAAGGTATTACAGTCCGTCAAATTAATGATACGTGGGGAGCCGCGCGCAGTGCAGGCCGTAAACATGAAGGGACAGATATTTTTGCTCAGCGTGGCACACCTGTCTTAAGTGCCACCCAAGGGATTGTACGTAAAATTGGCACCAATAATCTGGGCGGGAAAGTTATCTGGGTGACAGGGCCTGATATGAGTCAGCATTACTATGCGCATCTGGATGATTATGCTGAGCATATTCAGGAAGGCGACTGGGTGGAAGCGGGCGAAGTGATTGCCTATGTCGGCAATACTGGAAATGCCAAAAATACTCCGCCACATCTACATTACGGGATTTATCTGAGCGGGCAAGGGGCGACCAATCCATATCCTTATTTCGTGCCTTCTCCTTGAGCAGAAACTGGATGGGGTTGTGTTTCAGGAGTGAATCTGGCAGGACGGGTACACCAGAATAATTGCAATGTTCCTAATAAAAGAACAAATGCAGCTAATATGAACTGTTGATGATAGCTCAAGCCAAAATATTGCAGCGCACTAAAACTGAGTCCGCCAATCAGCTGAACAGAGGCGAAACACAAGGTGGCAATGCTCCAGAGTTTTTTATACGCCAGCCCATACAGTTGCAAAATGGTATAAGAGGTCAGGAAGACCACAGCAGGGTTTAGCATGCCGGTCAAAAAGGAAGAGCTCAACGTGAGCAATGCTTGGCCCTCTAGAGTCGCAATAAAAATAGCCACAATATAAAGACTATAAAGAATTTTCAGGGCAGCAAAGTTACCGAATTTTCTGGCCAGTGCATAAGCACTGAAGGCACCTAAAGCACTACCAAATCCATAAAGAATCCAGTTGAAGTTAATCCAGAACAAGCTCAATTCCAACTGCTGGCTTAAATAATCAATCCAGAATAATGAATGCGGTATATAGGCGAAAGCACTACAAGCATAAACTGTCAGTAAACTATAAAAGACGCTATTCAAAGATAGAGTAGAGATAACTGCAGGAGCTTGTACAGACAAATACGGCTTAAATTTCTGAATCAGTAAACTTAAAATGATACAGATGAGCAGGGCAAAACCACATAAGATCAGCCAGGCTGTCTGTATGGAAATTTGATCCAGATAAGGCAGAAACAGGGTCGCAATTAAAACGCCTAATCCAATCCCGCTAAAACCAATAAAGTTGATTTTAAGACGATCCTGAAGTTCACAGCACTGCGCGACCACACTCGGCGATAAGATCATCATCAGTCCACCGCTGATTCCGGAAATGATTCGCCAAGCGATATACCACGCTTCAGAGAAACCAGAAAATGCACAGCACATCAGGCTGAACATGCCGGCGAAGGCTGAAATTTGAATATAGGTACTCATGCTGCGGTCTTGAGGCAAGCGCATGGCAGTAAATGCCCCGATCAAATAACCCAGTAAATTTGCACTGCCTAAGAGGCTGGCAAAATCTGTACTCCAGCCAAAGGCTTCGCGTGTACCCGGTAACAACGCGGTGTAAGAGAAACGAAGAATGCCAATGCCCAAGCACATACTAAGGCAGAGAAACAGGCTGAGCTTCATTGTGTTTGAGGACATCCATGTACTCATAGAATTTTATATTTGATCAAAAAATAACATGAATCTTCATGATTGAGGGGAAATTGCCTGAGAAGAAACCATTGAGTGCAGAAATTTGCTCAAGTAAGCTTGTATGGTTTTTAAAATTTGATAAGTCATAACAACTAAAAAAGTTTAGAGAAATAAAAAACCGCGTATCAACGCGGTTTTTTATATTGGCTATTTCAAGAATTAACGCATCTTGGCCAGGAAACGGCCAACACGAGTGATGGCTTCACGCAGTTCATTTTCAGCCGGCAGGAACACCACACGAAAATGATCCGGTGTTGGCCAGTTAAAGCCTGTACCTTGAACCAGAAGTACTTTCTCTACACGTAACAAATCCAGCATTAGTTTTTCATCGTCCTGAATTGGATACACATTCGGATCCAGTTTCGGGAAGCAGTACATCGCACCTTCAGGTTTGACACAAGATACCCCTGGAATCTCGTTCAGCATTTCCCAGGCAATATTACGCTGTTCATATAAACGGCCACCGGGACGAATCAGGTCATTAATAGACTGGTAACCACCCAGCGCAGTCTGAATCGCATATTGTGCCTGATGGTTGGCGCACAGTCGCATCGACGCCAGCATATCAAGACCTTCAATATAGTCTGCTGCACGTGCTTTATTGCCGGTAATGGCCATCCAGCCGGAACGAAAACCAGCAATACGATAGGCTTTAGATAAACCGTTAAACGAAACACAGAGCTGATCGCCAGCCAGAGCTGCTACAGCAACATGCTCGATTCCATCGTAGATAATTTTGTCGTAGATTTCATCAGCAAATAAAATCAGGTCATATTTCTTGGCCAAGTCGACAATTTGTTGTAACACATGACGTGGATAAACTGAACCGGTCGGGTTATTCGGGTTGATAATCACAATACCACGGGTATTTGGCGTGATTTTACTTTCCATATCGACAATGTCGGGATACCAGTGATTTTCTTCATCACATTTATAGTGAATCGCAGTACCGCCAGACAGGTTCACTGCTGCTGTCCAGAGTGGATAATCTGGCATTGGAATCAGCATTTCATCGCCATCATCCAGCAGACCTTGCATGGCCATAACAATCAGTTCAGACACACCATTACCGATATAAACGTCGTTGACGTGCATATCCAGAATGCCTTTTTGTTGATAATACTGACAGATTGCCTTACGCGCCGGGAAAATCCCTTTGGAATCGGTATAGCCAATCGCATTCGGCAGGTTTAAAGCCACATCATTGATAATTTCTTGTGGTGCTTCAAACCCAAATGGGGCAGGGTTGCCAATATTTAATTTGATAATTTTGTGACCGGCTTCTTCCATCTCGATGGCCGCTCGTAACACAGGTCCGCGAATGTCGTAGCACACATGCTCGAGCTTAGATGATTTCTTGATCTCGCGAGGGGTTTGGAAAGTGTTCGGCATTTTGATGTTCTCGGAAGGAGTGGAGGTCACTTTTGCATAACGATATAAATAACTTTTAAATGTCTCAGTTGTGACTAGATCGAGATCATGTTCATCTCGAAGTAGTGCAACAATTTTTTCATGCGTAAATCCAAGCTGCTGATATTGTTTGATCACAGGCAGCAGATTTTTAAAAATTACGCTCTTTTTTTGCGACATTTTTTAATCCTGAGCAAATTTAGAGCTAAGAATACCATTAAATTTGCTCACTAAAAAACATTTAATGTAAGAATTGCTTACTTTTATTTTTATATTTGCTTTCTTTTTGCTTTTTTAGGCATTATATGTCTTTTGTAAAATGTTGAATAAAGACTAGAATTTTTAAAATGAATCACGTAAATATAGGATTATCCTATTTTAAATAGCAAGATAAAAAGGTATGTGATCATGGGAAAACTCAATAAATCAGACCGGGAATGGCAAAGAGAGTTATCACCTGAGGAGTTTCGCATTACGCGCGAGAAGGGAACCGAGCCGGCATTTACTGGAAAATACTGGAATACCAAGCAAGATGGCACCTATGTATGCCGTTGCTGCGGCACGCCACTGTTCTCGTCTGAGACCAAGTATGACAGCGGCTGTGGCTGGCCAAGTTTCTACCGTCCCGTCAGCAGTTCGGTGGTAGAAGAATTACCTGATACTTCACACGGAATGGTCAGAACTGAGATTGTTTGTCATCATTGTGACGCACATTTAGGGCATGTTTTCCCGGATGGTCCAGAGCCGACGGGCTTACGTTATTGTGTCAACTCGGCTTCTTTGGACTTAGAAACACAAGAAAAAAATGATGAGGAAACCTATCCATGACCAGCATTTATCAGTTTGAAGCTGAATTGTTAGATGGCAAAAGCAAGCCACTTGCAGATTACGAAGGCAAGGTACTTTTGATCGTCAATACAGCGAGTAAGTGTGGTTTTACCCCACAGTTTTCAGGATTAGAAAAACTTTACGAAAAATATAAAGATCAAGGTCTGGAAATTTTGGGATTTCCATGCAATCAGTTTGGTGGTCAAGATCCGGGTTCCAATGAACAGATTGGTGAATTTTGCCAGAAGAATTACGGGGTATCTTTCCCGATGTTTTCCAAGGTGGATGTCAAAGGCCCTGAAGCGCACGCCATTTTTCGCTATTTAACCAATAATTCCAAAGGTATTTTAGGCAATGGAATTAAATGGAATTTTACCAAATTCCTGATCGGCCGTGATGGCAAGGTATTGAACCGTTTTGCTCCGACCACCAAGCCTGAAGAGCTTGAAGATGAAATTGCAAAAGTGTTGTAAGACTCTGTGTTATTTTCTCAGTATGAGATAAAAATAGAACTCATCTGATTTCAAGTAAAAAACCCACTTTAAACCAGTGGGTTTTTTAGTTTTGATTAAAACTTAGAGGATGGCTTTCAGGCGTTGAATGACTTCTTCACATTGCGCCAGATCGGCCACAAGTGCTAGACGTACATGATTTTCACCCGGATTACCTTGTTCAGTATTACGAGACAGATAACGGCCCGGCAGAACTTTAATATGGGTTTTTTCCATCAGCATTTTGGCAAAGGCTTCATCATTGTCGACTTTGAGCCAGTAGTAGAAACCGGCATCCGGTTTTTTCAGTGGCAGCAGGTGACCGAGTTCTTGCTGGAACAAATCAAATTTGGCGCGGTATTGCACCCGGTTGTCTTCCACATGGGCTTCATCGTTCCAGGCAGCAATAGAAGCCAGTTGGTGCTGTACCGGCATCGCTGCACCGTGATAAGTACGATACTGCAAATACGGTTTTAGTAAAGTTGCGTCACCGGCGACAAAACCTGAACGCATGCCCGGCAGATTAGAACGTTTAGACAGCGAGTGAAATACCACACAGTTTTTATAGTCATCCCGGCCGATTTCAGCACAGACTTCCAGTAAACCCGCGGGTGCCTGATCAAACCACAACTCCGAATAGCATTCATCTGAAGCAATGACAAAGTTGTATTGATCTGACAGCGCAATCAGCTTTTTAAACTGTTCTTTAGACAGCACCGCACCCGTTGGATTGCCCGGAGTACAGACAAATAACAGTGCCGTTTTTTCCCAGACTTCTGCCGGAACGGCATCAAAGTCACCGAGGTAATTATTTTCCTCAGTACAGTTGATGAAATAAGGTTTGGCACCTGCGAGCAGCGTCGCACCTTCATAAATCTGGTAGAACGGGTTCGGCATCACCACATAAGGTGCCTCTTCTCGGTTCACCAAGGCTTGTACAAAAGAGAAAATTGCTTCACGTGTACCGGAAACGGGCAGGATATTGCTGTCTGCACTGATGCTATTCAGCTTAAAACGGCGCGTCAGCCATTGAGCAATACTTTCGCGTAGCTCAGGCAGGCCTTTACTGTTTGGATACGTCGATAAATGTTTAAAGTTATCGATAATCGCTTGTTTCACAAACTCCGGTGCAGGATGCTTTGGTTCGCCAATCGACAGGGGAATTAATGGCATATTTGCAGGCTGGATATCCGCAAAAAGCCGATTTAACTTTTCAAAGGGATAAGGGTGCAATAAAGACAAGCTAGAGTTCATGAAATGTGTTACCGAGCAGAGTGTTAGTGTTGACCGCTGACCTGATGTGAAGCCTCATCCAGGGCAGCTTTGAGTGCAGCTGCAAATTCTTGAGACTCAGTCGGGCTCATCGGGATGCCATTTTTTTTGGTGACAAAGAAAATATCTTCAGCACGTTCGCCAAGTGTGGCAATTTTGGCAGAGTGGATATCCAGCCCTTGCATCATAAATAAACCGCCAATTTTGGCAAGTAAACCAGGATGATCCAGAGTCGCAATTTCGACCATATTCTGATCCAGAGCCGCATTCATCGTAATATCGACTGTATTTTCAATATCGAAATGACGGAGTTGACGCGGAATGCGGCGTTGCATCAGACCCGGATATTCATCTGAATGGCTCAAAGCGTCTTTCAGGGCTTCAATGACGGTGGCTTCCCGTTCAGGGTCGGTGAGTAAGGTACCAAAGCGATCCAGCACCACATAGGTATCCAGACTAAAAGCTTTGGTCGCGGTAATAATCCGCGCATCTTGAACATCCAGATTCATACGATCCAGAATGGCAACTGTGGTCGCAAACAGGTTCGGTTTATCCTGAGTATAAATAAAGATCTGTACCGCATCCTGAGCATATTTTCGATGCGCCCGCATCAGCACCAAAGGTGCAGGATTATCGCCATGTTGTAAAATGGCGCGGGTATGCCAGGCAATTTCATCCGCGGTTTCTTTCAGGAAATAATCATCACCCAGTTCCTGCCAGACTTTTTCAACATCATAGAGCGAGAAATGCTCGACCAGACGTTCACTGGCTTCAAACTTGGTGTCTTCAATCAGCATCTGATAATCGACCGGACGGCCGAGACCAGAACGGATCACATCACGCGCCTGCGTATAGAGCTGACGCATCAAGGATGCGCGCCAGGTATTCCAGAGCTTGGGATTGGTGGCATTGATATCCGCAACTGTCAGGGTATACAGATAATCCAGATGCTCCATATCGCCCATTTTTTCTGCGAATTCTTTGACCACATCCGGGTCGGAAATATCTTTTTTCTGCGCAGTCACAGACATCACCAGATGATTCTGGATCAGCCAGGCCACCAGATTACTTTCGCGTTCGGTAAAGCCATGGCTACGGCAGAATTTAATGGCATCGGCTGCTCCAAGCTCACTATGATCACCGCCACGACCTTTGGCAATATCATGAAAAAGAGCTGCCAGATATACAATGTCACGACGGGTCAGGCGCTGGAACACTGAACTGACCACAGGAAATTCCTTGGCAAATTCAGGTGCTTTAAAGCGATTTAAATTGCGTAGCAACAATAAGGTATGTGCATCGACCGTATAGATATGGAACAGGTCATATTGCATCAGGCCCAGAATTTGCCCAAAGGCCGGGATGTAATTACCCAGTACGCCATAACGCTTCATCGTCACCAGGGTGTCGTAGAGTCGATGCGGTGAGCGGATAATCGCCATAAACAGCGCCTGATGCACCGGATTATCACGAAAATCCTGATCAATGCGTTTTCCTGCCAAGGTCAGCAGGCGTAAGGTACGCGCACGAATGCCCTGAATTTCAGGACGATTGGCCAACAGGTAGAAAATTTCCAGAATCGCGCTTGGATTTTCCGAGAAAATCTTGTGATGCTGAACTGCTAACTTGCCATCGACCAGTTTGAAATTTTCATTAATTTCCTCAATCTGGCGTTCATATTGCGGTAAACGTGGGGTAATCACAGATTCATTGAAGTAGGCCAACAGCATTTCATTGAGTGTAGAGACTTGCTGTGCGCTGCGATAATAGCGCTTCATGAACTGTTCGATCGGATAGTTCGGATGATGCGCCTCATCACGCACATAGCCGAATTTAGCCGCAATATCACGCTGATAATCGAACAATAAGCGGTTTTCGTCACGCTTGGTCAGGCGGTGCAGGTGATGGCGAATCTCCCAGAGAAAACTTTCAGCTTCTTCGAGCACACCCAGTTCAAATTCTGAAATAAAACCCAGATGTACCAGATCATAAATCCGGTTGACGCGGAAATGTCGTTTGGCAATCCAGCCGATCTGGTTGATGTCGCGGATACCGCCCGGTGCATTTTTAATATCCGGTTCCAGATTGCTTTCGGTATTGTTGTGCTGAGCATAGCGTTTATGCTGCTCATCCATTTTGGCATCAAAGAAGGTTTTATCGGTCCAGGTGCGTGACACGATGCGCCGTGGCCATTTGCACAGGTTCTCATTGCCAATAATCAGGCGTGCTTCGATTAGCGTAGTGGCAACGGTGAGATCACTACTGGCCTGACTGACACAATCATTGATGGTACGCACGCTGATCCCCGGTTTGAAATTACCGACATCCCAGAGTAATGAAATGAAGGTAGAAATCAGCTGTTCCTGCTCTGGACTAATCTCGTCTTCTGACAGGATCATGAGGTCGACATCAGAATAAGGCAGCATTTCACGGCGACCATAACCTCCGACAGCAAACAGGGCCAAATCGGTTTGATCCAGTTCGGCATATTTCCAGAGAAATTGCAGTGCTTCATCAATCAGATTGGAACGTGCCAGAATAATATCCCGAATCGACTGTCCATTTTCAAAACTCTCCTGTAGCTGATTTTCGACATCACTACGCCATTGATTGATGGCTTTAATGTCATGGTTACTTTTAATGTAATTCAGCAGAGGTAAGGTATTGATCATGAACAGTGGTCCGTTGGTATTTCAGCTTAGTTTTGATTAATGCTAACTTGATTTGCGACCTGAAGTGCCAGTTCGCGTGCCTGTTCAATGCTTTCAGCACGTGCAGTCGCAACGCCCATGCGACGCCGTTCGAAGCCTTCAGGTTTGCCAAACAGGCGCAAATCAGTATTGCCGTCTGCTAAAGCAAGATTCAGGCCAGAAAATGAAAGATTACGATCATCTACCCCGGCATAAATCACCGCGCTGGCAGCCACACTATGCCGTGTGGTATTGACCGGCAGGCCTAAAATCGCACGTGCATGCAATTCAAATTCGCTTTGGAATTGAGAGGCAAGTGTTACCAGTCCGGTATCGTGTGGACGAGGAGAAACCTCACTAAACCATACTTGGTCGCCTTTGACAAAGAGTTCTACACCAAAGATTCCGCAACCACCCAGTGCTGTGGTGACTTTGTGGGCAATGCGCTTAGATTCCTCTAGCGCTGCTGGAGTCATCGGCTGAGGTTGCCAGCTTTCGACATAATCGCCCGAGTCCTGACGATGTCCGATCGGATCGCAATAAGAGGTTTCGATCTCGCCGGTTGCCGGATTTTTTGCACGAACAGTCAATAAGGTAATTTCAAAATCAAAGTCAATTTGCGATTCGACAATCACCGTACCCTGATTGACGCGTCCACCAGTTTGCGCATATTCCCAAGCCGCGTCTACCTCTGCAAAGCTTTTTACCCGAGACTGGCCTTTGCCAGAAGAGGACATGACCGGCTTGACAAAGTTTGGATAGCCGACATCATCACAGGCAGCACGGAAGGACTCTAAACTGTCAGCAAATCGGTACGCTGAAGTTGGCAGCCCCAGTTCTTCTGCGGCCAGACGGCGAATGCCTTCGCGGTTCATGGTCAGATTGACCGCTTTAGCCGAAGGAATGACGGTCGCAATATTTTGTTCTTCAACATCAACCAGTACTTGTGTGGCAATGGCTTCAATTTCAGGAACGATTAAATGTGGCTGGATTTGATGGATCAATTGTTTTAATTCTTCAGCATCGGCCATATTCAAGGTATAGGAATAATGCGCGACTTGCATGGCAGGTGCATGCTCATAACGGTCAGCAGCATGAACTTCGACCCCAAGACGTTGTAGTGAAATCACCACTTCCTTGCCCAGTTCACCAGAACCCAATAATAGAACTTTATAGGCAGAAGCTTGCAGGGGAGTACCAATAGTCACGCTCATGTGTGTCATCCATGCTTGATTTTATGGACTTTTAGCATAGCAGAACTGAGCCGGCAGTTAAGCCAAGATTCATACAAAATTGTGATATTGTCCAACAGTTTTATTTATAAAGTTTTTCTGGATGTAAGTAAGGCGTAATTGTCATGTCACTGATCTGAAGACGGTATATCCTGTTTTGGCAATAGCTTTTTTCTATCTACAACTGGTCGAGTATTAAAAAAGTATAAAAGAATACGGAAATGATTTTATTTGAGCTTTTTCTTTCAGGAAAAATGATAGGGATCAGCTAATTATTTTTATATAATAAAGACCTATACTATTCCATAAGCATAAGTCTTTATCTTGATTGATCAGTCAGTTCAAGCTTAAAACGTCATCGGCACATAGGTATAAACCAGACCATAGGTCAGTGCTGCGGTCAGGGTCGCCATCACGATGCGTTTGAATTTAAAGTAAAGCGCAGTGAGTACGATAAATCCGACCAGCATCGCAATACTTTTATTCGGTGTTTCTAATAATGGCGGTAAGGTAGCAACTACCAGCATGGAGCTGATTGCCGCAATGCCGATTGAACCCAAGGCAATTTTTAGCCACAATGCTCCGCGTTTTTGTGAGCCTTGCTGAAATTTCTGAATCACAAAAAAAGGCCCGAAGCGTGAGACGAAATTGGCGATCCCGACGACAATGCCGACCAGAATAATCTCTAGATTCATGCTTGATCTCCTGCATGTTCAGGATCTGGCTGTTTTAAGATATAGTGCTTGAACAGGCCGGCAAAAATACCAGAACTGATGCCAATGAAAATCGCGGCAGACAGATCAATAAAGTAACAGGCCACAGCAGAAACCAGAATGGTGACAGCCACAACAAAAGTATGTTTCTTCTCAAAAGCAGCCAATAGGAAACTCAGGAACAGCGCAGGTAACAGGAAGTCTAGAGCCGCTTGCAAGAATTGCGGCAGATTGCTGACCTGATCGGCAAATAAACCACCGAGAAAAGATCCCAATGCCCAGGACATCCAGCTAAACAGGCTTAAACCCAGCATCCAGGATTCAGACCATTCCTGACGCCGTTGCGAGAGCTTGATCATGCCGGAAGCAAAAACCTCATCGGTCAGACCCCAAGACCAGATCGCGGTTTTCTTTAAATTCAGCCGGTCTTGAATCAGGTTTTGCAGCGCAGGGCCATAGAGCAAATGCCGAATGTCTAGGGCAATCACCGTTAATGCCGTCATCCAGATAGATGTGCCACTGCCTAAAAGTGCGACCACAAGGAACTGGCTGGCACCTGCATACATCGAGCAGGAAAGAAACAGCGCTTCCCAAGCCGTAAAGCCAAACTGAGTGGCTGAAACGCCAAAAGCAAACGACACTGGTAAATAAGTGAAGATGATCGCTTGGCTATCTTTTGCACCTTGCCAGAAGCCAGCAGGTTGCGTAGCGAGTTGATTCTGTTCAGACACGACACACCTTGAAGGAGAGTTGAACGATGGGTCAAATGAAGATTGTGTATTCTACGTGAATTTAATAGCATAGTGCCGAAATGTTTAAATTGGCGAGCCTGATATGTGGATGTTCAAGACACGTACGATGCTGACAGCTGCTTTAATGAGCACTGCATTGTTGTTACAAGCGTGTGGGAATGACAGTCAATCGACTGATAAGCCAGAAATTAAACCGGCACCTAAACTGACGAATGATGCGACCACCTATGCCAATGAGGCATGGCAACTGATCAATAAAGTCGATCCACTGGTTTATAATAAAGAAGTGGATCAGCTGGAAACCCAGGTGCGTCAACCGGCACGTAAGCTGAGCACAGACTGGCGTATTAATGTCAAAATGACCGATTCGGTGACTGAAGGTAAATATGCTCTGTGTCGTAAAGCCTTAACCAGTCTGGAAATCTGGGCGCGTACCGTGATCGATAATGGCAGCAGTCTGGAACAAAAGCAGGCGGATTATGAGCGGGATAAACTGCAATGTCAGAATGCGATTGATAATCCTGAATTGGGAAATACTGATCCCAAACAAAAAGGCACCGCGATTGCTAATATGCAATAAACCTTTAGCCATTTAGTTATAAGCATAAAAGCCAGTCATTCAGACTGGCTTTTTTAGGATGAGACAACAGCAAGACTCTAAAAAGAGGGTATCCACACATGTTCTAATAAAATCACAAATACACCACAGATCAGGAGTGTGCTGCCAATTATGCGTTTAATCAGAATAGGTGTAGACATGATCGATCTCCTTAAATATTTAAAGCTAAAGCGTGTTCAATGCTTCCAGATAACGACGATTCACTTCTTGCCAGTTCACGACATTGAAAAAAGCCGAGATATATTCCGGACGACGGTTTTGATAGTGCAAATAATAGGCATGTTCCCAGACATCCAGACCTAAAATGGGAATATTGCCATGCATCAGTGGAGAGTCCTGATTGGCGCTGCTTTCTACAATAAGTGTTTGATCTGGCGCAACACTCAGCCAGGCCCAACCGCTACCAAAACGGCTCAGTGCTGCCTGGGTAAAGGTGTCTTTAAATGCCTCGAATCCGCCTAATTCATGTTCAATGGCCTTTGCAATTTCAGCTTCTGGATGGCCGCCACCGTCTGGACTCATGACTGTCCAGAACAGCGAGTGATTGGCATGTCCACCGGCATTATTGATCACGTTCTGTTTTAATTGCTGCGGTACTTCATTGAATTTGCTAATTAAGGCTTCGACCGATAAATCTTCCCATTCGGTTCCTGCGATCCCTGCATTGATATTATTAATATAGGTTTGATGATGCTTGCTATGATGAATTTCCATGGTCTTGCTATCGATATGAGGCTCTAGGGCATCATAGGGATATGGCAGTACAGGCAGGGTATAGCTCATGGTCAGGATTCCTTTGCTAGAATGAAATCATGTTATTTTTCATTAGATTTAACATACGCCTGAATTTAATATTTTTATATGAGAATAATTATCATTATTGTTAATATGTGTGAATTATGCGTTGCCTGTAAGTTTTCTACGCTCGGTCATCTTATTTCCTAGGTAATAAAAAAGCCCCAGAAGGGGCTTTTTCACACAGCAAATACTTAGACGTTAAAACGGAAATGTAAAACGTCGCCATCCTGAACGATATAGGTTTTACCTTCTAGACGCCATTTACCGGCTTCTTTTGCACCCGCTTCGCCGTTGTACTGCACGAAATCATCATAAGCAATACATTCTGCGCGGATAAAGCCTTTTTCAAAGTCGGTATGAATTACACCAGCGGCTTGCGGTGCAGTTGCACCAACTTTCACAGTCCAGGCACGAACTTCCTGTACACCTGCGGTGAAGTAAGTTTGTAAGCCAAGTAGTGAATAACCTGCACGAATCACCACGTTTAAACCAGGTTCTTCCATGCCCATCGCTTCCAGGAATTCAGCACGGTCTTCATCTTCAAGCAATGAAATTTCCGCTTCAATCTGGTTGCAAAGAGGTACGACAATTGCATTTTCTTCAGCAGCCAATTTTCTCACTGCATCCAAATGCGGGTTATTTTCAAAACCGTCTTCAGCAACGTTGGCAATATACATGGTTGGTTTAAGCGTCATTAAGCCAAAGCCACGTACCAGTTTACGTTCGTCATCATCCAGA
This sequence comes from Acinetobacter sp. YH12151, assembly GCF_013418355.1. Lineage (NCBI taxonomy): Bacteria > Pseudomonadati > Pseudomonadota > Gammaproteobacteria > Moraxellales > Moraxellaceae > Acinetobacter > Acinetobacter sp. YH12151. The sequence continues at coordinate 52,069 of NZ_VPCG01000003.1, forward strand.
TCCGCTGCGCGAGCCGGTTTGCCTTCATCGAGTAAAGGCTGGATTTTTTCTAATACTGCTTTAGTAGCAATTGCTTCTTTGTCACCACCTTTGGCAGATTTAGTCAAACGGGTAATCGCTTTCGCCACCGCGTCGAGATCTGCAAGCGCGAGTTCTGTATTAATCGTGGCGATATCATCCAGTGGATCAATACGACCATTCACATGAATGACGTTTTCATCTTCAAAACAACGTACCACGTGAGCGATTGCATCAGTTTCGCGGATGTTGGCCAGAAACTGGTTACCTAAGCCTTCACCTTTAGAAGCACCAGCGACCAGACCTGCGATGTCCACAAATTCCATAGACGTTGGAATCACGCGCTGCGGTTTAACAATTGCTGTCAATTTGTCTAAACGTGGGTCAGGAACAGGCACGATGCCGGTATTTGGTTCAATGGTACAGAACGGGAAGTTTTCTGCAGCAATAGCAGCTTTGGTTAAAGCATTGAAAAGTGTAGATTTGCCAACGTTCGGCAAGCCGACAATACCGCAATTAAAACCCATGAAATAACTCACAAAAGCGTTATATAAAAATTGCCCCCGATTTTACATGAAAGCACGGCTAAAGTCAGGTCATGCACTTGTGGTTTATTGCAATCAAATGCTTCTTATAACTTAAAAGCTCCGCTGAGCTTTCCCGGATTTGTTGTGAGTCCGCCGAATATAGAGGAATAATCAGCCAGTATTGTACTTTTGGATAAAAATCACATTGTTTTTCTAAAAGTGAGTGACTAAAGTATCTGAATAAAACAGCGGCCTATACGCCCTGATCCAATAACGATAAACATGGAGCATGCATGCGAACTTTATACCAGTTTCCTTTATCTCACTTTTGCGAAAAAGCACGTTGGATGCTGGACCATAAAGAGCTGTACTATGTTGCTCACAACCTGATTCCCGGCGTACATCGGGCTTTTGCCCGACTGAAAACAGGACAGAATCGTCTGCCTATTTTGCGCGATCAGGACAAATGGATTGCAGATTCAACCCAGATTGCGCTTTATCTGGATGATACTTATCCAGAACATCGTTTATTGTATGCTGAAGGACATTTTCGAAATAAAGCCTTAGAAATTAATGAAATTACTCTGGAGCTGGGTCGTCATGTCCGCCGCTGGATGTTATCTCAAGCGCTGACTTACGATCATGAATCTCTCGATATTTTAATTGGTGAGCAGGGCTATTTGCGCCAGTTTGAAAAATTTTCTAAACCTTTATTAAAAGCGATGGTCGCCAAAGGTTATGCATTGAATGAGGAAACTGTGGCGGAATCCAAACAGCATATTGATGTCACTGTACAGCAACTCAATCAGATGCTGGTTAGTCAAGGTGGATATTATTTTGTCGGAAATCGTTTAGGTCTGGCGGATATTGCTGTCTGCTCTATGCTTGCTCCATTATTGGCGATTCCGGGGACGCCGTGGGAAAAAGAAAATTTTGAAACCTTGTCCGAAGAATATCGTGATTATCAGCAACATTTAAATGCGTTGCCTTTGGGTGAATATATTTGTCGTATTTACCGAACCGAGCGTAATGCACGGGTAGACTGGCGTGGTGTATAAGCTTCAAGGCAAATCCTAAAATTAAAAACGCGCATTAAGCGCGTTTTTAATGAGATGATGACTAACCCCAAGGATTAGTCTGGTCGATATCAATATTTTTAGTAAAATTATTGAGAAGTGAACCAAAATCAAAGCTGGATGAACCACCACCACTGCCAATATTCTGAATCGTATCTTGAGTGTCAGGCAGAATAGCAGACAAGTCAATATTGGAATCTGTGGCACCCACATCTTGGACCAGATCACCTAGATCAGGTAATTCAATCGAAGAGCTATTATCAATCAATTGCCCAATGCCTCCGGCACTGCTACCTAGATCAAACCCGTTTGAAGCAGAGGAAATTCCTTCGATCAGAGTACCCAGATCCAGATCACTATCTAGATTGAGATTACCCAATAATCCTCCTAAATCTATGCCATTTGAGCCATTCGCGATCAGGCCGCTGAGTAAATCGGTAAAGCCATCGAGATCAAAATCCCCCGCTGCATTCTCACCGACAAAACCGCTAATTAAATCTGTGATAGCACCGATATCAAAATCATTGCCTGTATTGCCGCCGATTAAACCGCCGATCAGATCTGCAATTGCAGCAATGTCGATGTTGCTTGAACCACCGATGAGACCACTCACCAGTTGGGCAATTTGTGCAATATCAATCTCGCCATTACCGCCGATGAGGTTACTGACCAGATCTGCAATCGCAGCAATGTCAATATTACCTAAACCACCAGAACCGCCGATCAGGCCGCTGACCAGCTGAGCGATTTGTGCAATATCAATCTCGCCATTACCGCCGATGAGACCGCCGACGAGTTTGGAAAGAGCACCAATATCCAGATTGCTGCTATTGTTCGCCATTAGGCCATTCAACAAGTTGGTGATCTGGCCAATATTAAAACTGCCTCCATTGGATTGGGTTAAGCTGCTGATCAGACTCTGAATATCTAACTTCGAAGCATTTGAACCAGACAACTGAATTAATAAATTGCTCATATTTGCGCTGTTCAGACTATGTCCAGAGAGAAGGCTGTTTAATAATGAGCTCACGGAAGGTTGTGAATTAGAGCCGTTTAGACTGCCAATGAGATTGCTAAGCGTACCTGAGGCTGTTCCAGCGAATAAGCCACCTAACAGGCTTTTAGTTTGTATTTCAGCCGTTAAGACAGGACTCACCTTGGTTTTAATCAAACTTAAAATTTTAGAAGCCATGAGCATTCCTTATTTAATATTTTTGAAAAATGCTATTTTTATTTTTAGTGCGGCTTTGTTTTAATCTGTTTCTATACACTTGTAAAAGATAAGTGGCTGAACTGTGCGGGTACTTGAAGATCTGGCTTATATTTTACTGGACTAATTAAACTTAAACTATTAAAAAATAAATAATTAATAGAAATTAACATTGGTCATTTTTTAGAATTATATGATTAACGGTTATCTGGTTCAGGATTGAAAGTTACTTTATAAAATGGCAGAAGATTTGGAAAATATTTTCAGAATATGAAAACTTTGTGAAAAATAAATAAATATTGTATAACAGGGAGAGTGCAATATTTTGCTATTTTTATTGATTATTAAGAAAGAGTATAAAAATGGAACTGGATCGTTTCGATAAACATATTCTAGAAATATTGACCCATGAGGATGTCAATCTGAATGAACTGTCAGAGCGGGTAAATTTATCTGTGAGTTCAGTCCATCGCCGGATCAAACACTTGATCGATCAAAATATTATCAGTGGCTTAAAGCGTGAAATTAATTATCAGAAATTAGGTTTCACGCTGCATGTACTGTTACAGGTGTCGCTAAGTAAACATGATAGTGATACTTTTGCTAAATTTCTGGAAGAACTGGAAAGTATTCCCGAAGTGATTAATGCCTTTTTGGTCACCGGCCAGTCTGCGGATTTTATTGTCGAAGTAGTGGCGCGAGATATGGAAAATTATAGTGAAATTTTACTCAAGCGTATCGGGAAAATTGAGCATGTGGTTGCACTGCATTCGAGCTTTGTCATTAAAGAATATAATGTCTTTAACTGTAGCGGATTACTCAATAAAGTTTGATCCTAGGCGAGAGTAGTAGACAACTATAAAAAACGCACCCAAGGGTGCGTTTTTAGTTTTGATCAAGCTTAAGCGTCTAATTGCGCCATCACTTCATCGGTAAACTCTACGTTGGTATATACGTTTTGAACATCATCTAAATCTTCAAACATATCGATCATTTTCAGAATCATTTTGGCTTGATCAACATCTGTAATTTCAGCTTTGGTTGAAGGGCTCATCACCACTTCAGCATTGTCAGACTTAAGACCTGCTGCAGTGAGCGCATCCTGTACATCACCAAAGCTTTCAGGCGTGGTAATTACCAGAATTTCATCTTCAGCAATTTCAATATCTTCCGCGCCTGCTTCCAAAGCTACTTCCATGATTTGATCTTCTAAAGAAACATCTTCAAAAGTGATCTCGCCACGTTTGGTAAACAGATAAGCCACTGAACCGGCAGTACCTAAGTTACCATTGGTTTTTGAGAAGCAATGGCGAACATCAGGAACAGTACGATTCAGGTTGTCTGTCATGGTCTCTACCAGAACAGCAACACCCCCTACACCATAACCTTCATAGGTCACTTCTTTCAGGTCGTCGTTATCTTCGCCACCCGCACCACGTTGAATGGCACGGTTGATCACATCACGTGTCATATTTACAGATAATGCTTTTTCAACCACCGCACGCAGACGAGGGTTGCTACCTGCATCTGGACCACCGAGTTTTGCCGCAGTGGTTAATTCACGAATATATTTGGTAAAAAGCTTACCACGACTCGCATCTTGTTTTGCTTTACGATGCTTAATATTGGCCCACTTGGAATGACCCGCCATGCGAACTTTGCTCCTTGTAGATTGGCTGTATGCCTATCAGAATGCCGAAATTCTACCATAAGCTTTTTTTTAAAAAAAAGTGTCTGGATTTGAGATTTCAGGATAAAACAAAAAAATTGTATTAAATTGATAGAAAAGGGGAATGCTATAGTGCAGTTTTTGATTTTATTTTTCAAATTTATACAAATGCTTTAGGAGGACATGAACAGCAAAGGATCTGTTCATGTCGAGCACTGTTACTGAGCTTATTCCGGAATGACAATATCCAGATCCACTTTATCTTTATAGAGCTGTTTGATTAAGGCCAGATCTTGAGCCAGATCTGTTGGATAGATTTTGCCTAAAATGCCACCTTGTTTGGTTCTGGAATTGGCATATAGCAACACAATCGGCACATTGGCAGCTTTGGCAATATGCCAGAAGCCGGTACGGATCGGTTTACGTGCTTCACCTTGCTTGGCACGTGTCGCTTCTGGTGCAATCACCAGATTAAACTTTTCATTATTCTGAAAATGCTCCACCATCTGGGTCACGATATCTTTATTGGCCTTGCGGTCAACCGGAATACCGCCGACAGCTTTTAATAGCGGTTTGAAAGGTCCTTTAAATAGTTCTTTTTTGATCAAGGTATGAACTTTAAGATCATAAATCTGGAAGAGGGCAATCGACAGCACCGCATCCATCATTGAAGTATGTTCAAAGCCAATAATGACCTGTTTGTCTTCGAGTACATCTGGTTCGACATGATATTGCCAACCCGCAAGTTTAAATGCAGATTCGCCAATGAATTTATTTAGCATAAGCACAGATTAAGTAAAAGCCATATGTGGAGAATTGCATAATTTCTTCTTGTTCGGCCATTCAGTCAATAGGCTGGCAAATAAAACGTGTAAATAATGTAGAAATCTATAATTTCTTGATCTTTTTAAACTGAAATATTAAGAGCTAAAATGTATAAATAAAAAATTTTGATATTAAAAAAGTATTATTAGATATAAAAAAAGTCTTAAAATGGTGAAAAAATGACTATCCAGAGCAAGATTTAGTTATTAGACTTTTGTCGAAGAAGAGAAGGGGTATTAATCCTTTCTATTTTGTTGTTCTTTCTACTCTGAGATTGAAAACTATGACATACATTACAGCCTTTGTAGTCTCTTTATTGATTTTAGTGCTTATAATTGTATGGTCTTTCATCGAAATTAAGCAGGATTTGCGTAAAGAAAAGGAAATGAAGTCTCAATTCTAGTTTTTCTTTATTGTGCAGCTCATATCCTTTTCCATCATTTTTAATGTTTTATCAAATATTTTTTGATACTTTATAAATATACTGAGACGTCAAATCTATCAAATGTATGTCTTATTCTATGAGGTTGACGTCAATATTTCAGGCTAGGCTGCCTTAAATTGATCTGTATATACCCCATTTTTCTGCATGTCTTTAGACTGAAGTCTTAAAGAACTAGAATTTCTTTCGAATCAAGTCATGATGATTGCTGCCTAAGTGTTCAAGTGGTTATAAAAGTACTTGTCTTTCAAAAAAATCTTAGCTAGTATTCATGACGCTTGAACTTATTGATAAATAAAGTTTTCAGCATGTAGGGCCTATAGCTCAGTTGGTTAGAGCAGCGGACTCATAATCCGTTGGTCGACAGTTCAAGTCTGTCTGGGCCCACCATATAAAACAACCACTTACGTGTACTAATCGTAAGTGGTTTTTTTGTTTTTGGATTTTAGTAAGCACATGGTAAGCAAAATAAATCAACTTAAACCTGTCTTCTAATCTAGCATCTATCAATCAGCATGGGTAATTAATGACAATGTTTTGCAGTTGAGTAAGCTTAGTGTAACTTTAACTTTACTAATTTTGATTGGTAACGTGTGAATTCAAAGTTCCTCACTATTCTTTGTATAGAGGTTTTCAATAGATGTTAACTTTAATTGATATTTATGGAAATCATTTTTGAAATCATCAAAGTGGTTTTTTAGTACAGTATATCGTTGAGGATTGTTGTCATGGGCAATTTTAAGTATATGATATTGATTAATTTGTTTTAGATGAAAGTCTATATCAGCTCCCATTTCGATCAAACGTGAATTGGGTTCTAACTGAAAATGCAATTGTAATAGCTTGATTAAGTAGTATCCCGAGCAACCAATTAAATTTATAATTAATAAGCTGTATTCCATTAAAGCTAGGTAACTATATTCAAGATTCTGAATATGAAGCTTGAATTTACTTTGATAAGTCTTAAATAGCAAAAAACTATACAGATCTAAAACACAGTCAAATTCCTTCGCAAAATTAGCATCAAAGTTGATTACAACATCTTTAATATTTTTTGTTTGTATAGTTTTTTGAGTGAAACTATTTAGATTTTTATAAAAATTATATAAATCTTCTTCAGTAACGTAAGTTTTACTCAATATTTCCCAAATGGGATGGATAAAATAAATTATAGTGTTAGGAAGTTTATTTTCTACAATTTTTAATTTTGTTACTGGAGATACTTGTCCAGTGGAAAATTTTGTCCAAATTTTACTACCATTTTCATTAAAAAATTTATCTAGTTTATTTTTACTTGCTGAGCGTGAGTCTAACTCCGTTTGATGTGGACGAACATTATTTTGAATATTTTCTTTAAGAACACGTTCTGCAACCTGTTCATACCAAATAATAGTTTTCAATTTTGTAACAAATCCAGTTTTTGGACGCCCTGACATAAAATGTTCCACTGATAATCAAAAAGTATAATTTTTTGGGGGGTAAGAAAATATAGTAATTATAAGAACCTACTCAAACAAGTACTAATCAACTAAAAATTACTTAATTCAATTGCTATAGGACGCTTCATGATGAAGCAAGAAAGTTTATTAATTACAACAGCAGAGGCTGCAAAACTGCTAGGCATGCAACCACAAACACTTCGTCGTTGGGCTGTATATGAAAATGGTCCCATTACGCCCAAAAGGCATGGTCGTTTACTTCGTTGGAATCGTAATGAAATTTTACGTTTCGCTGGTGAAATTAAGTAGCTAAATCATTTCTTCCCCACCTCACATTTTAATTTAAAAACTGCTTCTAAATTAGAAGCAGTTCGAGGAGGGATTTTGTCGAATTTTTAGGTTTTTTAAAATGCAAAAAATGAAAACTCAGGCGGATACTCATGATTATGATGAGTACATGATTGATAAAAGTGTTGAAAAGTCTTTGTACTTAGATGTACAGCCATTTTTTATTCAGAAAAGTAATAGTGATATTGAAGGTCTGTATTATCCTACAGTTACTGACTTTAAATCACAATATATAAAAACTGCTTATGATACGAATTGTGTGCTAGTAAAATATAATATCGCTACGTCTCATCTATTTTATGAATTTAAAGAAAACTCATATTTAGATCATCAACATCCAAGTTTTGATTATGAAGGATTTTTGGCGGTAGATTTATATAGTAAGAATGGTCAACATTGTGGTGTTTTAGCTCTAGGTAGAGAAAAAGGAAATTATAAATCAACGCAGTTGATGCAATATATTATTGGTCAAAATGGTATTGCAGTATTCAATAAAAATTCAGCGAATGCAAAAGTAAATTACTGTACGAATCGAATTGATGTTGCTTTAAAAATTGCTCAATGCGGTGAGCGTGTTGCGTGTGCGGATGATATTTCTTTATGTGTAGAATTCTATTTAAATACAACAAATAATACACCTGTTGTGCTTGATAAACTCAGTAAAAACATTAATGCCTATAGCCTATTTGATGCCCACTTCATATCGCATGCAGAAAATAAACTAGCAATACAATTCTATTTGAATCAACTGTATGCAGAATTTATTAAGCAAAATGGTGTAGTGATAGAATATCCGCAACTTGAAAAGCTAGCAAATCGAGAAAAATCAAAGTTAACAACAAATGCAATTAATATTATCAATATGGAAAACATTCAAGTTCAGCCAATTCATTGGCTATGGGAGGGATGGTTGCCTCTGGGAAAAATGACAATTTTAGCTGGTGCTGGTGGTTGTGGGAAAACAAATCTCTCGCTCGCGCTGATTTCTACTATTACAAGAGGTGGGAATTTTCCAGATGGGGTACTGTGTGAAAACTCTGGAAAAGTCTTAATCTACTCAACCGAAGATGATTCTTCAGATACATTAAAGCCTCGATTAATAGCAAATGGAGCTAATGTTAGCAAAGTATCGTTTATTGCAGGACGTACTAATAAAGAAGGTAAATTAGAATCCTTTGACCCTGCCAAAGATTTTCCGAAAATTGAGCAGTACATAATAGAAAATCCTGACCTTAAACTTCTAATGATAGATCCAATCATTTCTGCGGTAAGTGGTGATATGAACAAGGCCAATGATGTGAGACGATCGTTACAGCCATTAGTTGATTTAGCCAGTCAATATGGTTTTGCCATACTAGGGATTACTCATTTTGCAAAAGGTAGCGCAAACAATAGTCCTGCTGACAGAATTCTAGGCTCCCAAGCGTTCAGTGCATTGGCACGAATGGCTTGGTGTGCTTCTCGAAGAGAGGCTGATGGTGATTATATTCTTGTACGTGCAAAAAGTAATATTTCGGTACTTGATGGTGGTATTTGTTATCAACTTGAGTCTGTGACTATTGCAGATAAAATTGAAACTACGAAAACTAATTGGTTAGGTAAAATTGACGGCTTTGCTAAGGAGTTGCTGAATAGTGCTGAACTTAATGTTGGTGATAATAATTCTGCGGTAGAAGTTGCTAAAGAGTTTTTGATTGAATTGTTAAGCGATGTTGAGAGATTGCCAGCAAAAGATGTTCACTTGCAGGCTAAAGAAGCTGGTCTGAGTCTATCATCTATACGGCGTGCACAAGAAAGGTTAAATATTAAACCTTTTAGGCCTTGTGGTGAAAAAGTATGGTTTTGGTCATTGCCCAAGATTCATAGATTAGATGAGCCGACACATTTCTAAAACTATATTGATCGATGCAATCAACATGAATAAGTTGATCTACATGGCACTAACTGTATGAAATTTATAAATATTCAACTTGCTCATGACAAATAAGCATGAGCAAGTTGATGAACAATATGAATTTATTTTAAATCATATAGTTATCTTCAACTTATTCATGTAGCTCAACTTGTACCATAATTCATTTGGTAATTTATTTTGTTTTTAAATTCGCAGTAGAGCTCATCATAGATTTCATTAAAACTAACGATTTCAAATTTGTTAAAACCATATATTTCAAAAAACTGATTATCTATAAAATAAGTTAGAGCTTGGTAAGTATTTAAATGATCAGCTACGTCTAGCTGACTACAAAATGTCGAATTGAATTGAAGCTGTAGCGCTGTAGTTTCAATAATCTTCGTTGCAATTATTTTAGAAATTTGACGTACATTCAGATTTTTAATTGCCGGATGGATAAAAATTGGGATATGGCTAGGTGAGTTGCTCATAATAGACTCCAAGCGAATTTACTTAAATCGTCTGTTATGAAAGAATGCAAAGGTAAAACGTCGAAATTTTACATCTTTCATTTCAGTGAGTTGGAATGGAAAGCATGAATACAGGATTGTCGAGATCTTGTATTCATGCACATACACTATTCTTCATATTAAATTTCCTCTTTTAATTTCTTTTGATGATGTCTTTTTGTCGAAATAGACAATAAAATACTGATAATATTTATATGAAAACTTGTCGATATAGTCAAGTTTTTGTTGTCGATTTATGGTGTTTTATGTTGATTGAGATGGATTCAGAGCTGTTTTGTGCACGGCTCAAAGAAATAAGAACACAAAGAAAAATGACACAGCAGGATATTGCTGAAAAAACAGGGATTCCATCAACTTCAATCTCACATATTGAAGCAGGCTCTCGTAAGCCATCTTTAGAAAATTTTTATAAGTTGGTGGTGGTGCTGAATGTCTCAAGTGATTACTTGCTTGGGCGTACCGACCAATATTCAGATCTAGGCATTGACCCAATTGCTAAATCTATTCAAGCCTTACCAGAGTCTGAAAGAGAGATGATTCAGAAATTCATCTTGTCTTTGCAAAAGGCATAACTGGAAAAATGCTCAAAGAAAATGAGCAGATCAGATATATAAATTAATTTGGAAAAATTATGAACATTAATGAGTTAAAACAGTTAGAAGATCAACTTTGGTCAGCTGCAGATAGTCTGCGTGCAAATACAGATTTAAAACCGAATGAGTATTCAACGCCTGTTCTTGGTCTAATTTTCTTAAAGTTCGCAGATAACAAATACGGTGCTGCTGAAGAAGCGATTTTAAAAGAGTTTAATGAACTTAAAGGGACACGCCGTGAAAAGACTCTGGCTGAAATTGCGATTAAACATTGTGGTTTCTATTTGCCGGATAATGCCCGTTATAACTACTTACTCGAACTTCCAGAAAGTGAAGATTTAGCATCAAAAATTAAAGAAGCGATGCAGGCAATTGAAGATCATCAAGGTCAAGAAGATTTTAAAGATGTTTTGCCTAAAAATGATTATCAGGCATTTAACCGTTTACCTCAAAGTAAACAGGCGTTAAAAGGTTTAGTCCGTAGTTTTTCAAATATTCCTTCTGATGCTTCAGGTGATGTATTCGGTAAAATTTACGAATACTTCCTCGGTAAATTCGCCTTGTCTGAAGGTCAAAAAGGTGGTGAATTCTTTACACCAACTTCAGTTGTTCGATTGATGGTTGAAATGATCGAACCGTATAACGGCTCTGTATATGATCCAGCCTGTGGTTCGGGTGGTATGTTTGTTCAGTCTTTACAGTTTGTAGATCGCCGTAAAGAGATTAGTAAAAAGTTAGGTGAAGCTGAGACAAACAATAGCTTATTTGTATACGGTCAAGAAAAGACGCTTGATACTGGCAAACTTGCCAAAATGAACTTGTTCGTAAATGGCCTTAAAGGTGATATTCGCCAAGCAAACTCTTATGCAGAAGATCCATTTAAGGGCTTTGAAAAGTTTGACTACATCATGGCAAACCCACCATTTAATGTGGATGATGTAGCACTTGCGACAGTTGAAAACGATCCTCGTTTTAATAGCTATGGTTTACCACGTAACAAAACCAAAACTAAAAAAGCAGATGATAATGCCAAGGCTGAAACAGTGCCTAATGCCAATTACCTTTGGATTAATTTATTTGCCACGTCTTTGAAGAATGCAGAGCAAGCGAAGCTATCTAATAGTGGTCGTGCAGCGTTAGTGATGCCTAACTCTGCTTCAGATGCACGTAATTCAGAAGCTGATATACGTCAGACATTGATCGAGAATAATTTGATTTATGGCATGCTGACTTTGCCTTCAAATATGTTCTATACCGTAACGTTACCTGCAACCTTATGGTTCTTCGATAAAAATAAAAAAGACGACAAGATTTTGTTTATTGATGCTCGAAATATCTTTAGACAGATTGACCGTGCCCATCGTGATTTTACCGATGAACAGATTCTGAATATTGCCATGATTAGTAAGCTACATAAGGGGCGTAATCATGAATATATTAGTTTGGTGGATGATTACTTTAGACAAGGTATGGCGAAGCTTGAAGCTACTGTTCCCCATGTTGAGCCTAGCTTTAAGAGGCTCAAAGATGCTTTAAAAGATGATGTAGCGATTGTTCAAAGTGTTGATACGCTAAATACACATTGGCATGCACTTAAACCACTTAAAGAAAGTTTTGATGCTTATGTGAAAGACTTCCCTCAAGTGGTCACAAAAGATTTAGTGGTCCAACTGAATGAAGCTCAAAAAACATTAAGAGCAAGTTTTACGCCGTTTTTTAAAGCCATTGCTGATGAAGCCAAAGTTTTAGATAAAGCGATTCGTGAAAAAGAGAAAGTACACAATGAGTTAGTGAAACAGACTCGTGCTGAAATTGTTGAAGCTAAGGAAAATGACAATAAAGATCTGTTTAAAGTGAAGGATACGAAGCTTAAAGCTTTAAATGCTTTATCAGCAGATATTAAAGAAGTGAAAGCTTTACTTGCGGATATTAAAGCTGACCGTGGTGAAGCTGAGTATTTCTTTAATCATATTTCATGGTTACAAGAGCGTTTCCCAGACGCTGAATATGAAGATGTGACGGGTCTTTGTAAGCTAGCAACGCCTGATGAAGTAAAAGAGCAGGATTACTCTTTAAATGCAGGGCGTTATGTAGGTGTGGTGATTGAAGAAGATGGTTTAAGCGAAGATGAATTTCTTAGCCAACTTGATGAGCTTAATACTGAATTCAAAAATCTGACAGAAGAAGCTAAATCTATTGAGCAAGTTATTTTTAATAATTTGAATGTGATTTTGGGAGCTTGATAGATGTTTATTGAGAAAACATTAGGTCAGTTGTGTGAGTTAGGCAAGGGAAAGATTCAAACTGGTCCTTTTGGTTCACAGCTACATCAGGCTGATTACTCTGAAGAAGGTACACCTGTTGTTATGCCAGCAGACATCATTGATGGGAAAATTAGTGAAGCCAAAATTGCTCGTGTGTCTGAAGATCATGTAATGAGATTAGAACGTCATCAATTGGCTATCGGTGATATTGTTTATGGTCGTCGAGGTGATATTGGACGCCAAGCTTTAATTACCTCAAAAGAAGAAGGTTGGTTATGTGGAACAGGTTGTTTAAGGGTAACTGTTGGGAAAAAATCACCTATTGACCCAGAATATTTACATCTATATTTAAAAATGCCTGATGTTATTTCATATATTCAAAATCAGGCAATTGGCGCAACCATGCCAAATCTAAATACAGAAATTTTAAAAAGAATTCCTATTAGATATCCTGAAAAAATAGCTGATCAGAAAAAAGTGATTGCTGTTTTAAAGGCATATTTTGATCTCATCGAAAACAATAAAAAGCGTATCCAAATTTTAGAAAATATGGCTGAAGAGCTATATAAAGAATGGTTTGTACGTTTTCGTTTTCCAAATTGGGAAAATACAGAGTTTGAAAAAGGTCTCCCAGTAGGTTGGAAAAATGTAAGGTTTGATTCGTTCTGTAAATTCAAAAAAGGAAAAAATCCTGAAGAAATACTAAATTCACCTGATGATGCTGTGATGTACATCAATATGGAATCATTAACGGGTGAAGGAACAAGTTATGCAAGAAAGCAAAAAAATAGCGTTGAATGTAGTATTGGTGATTTATTAATGCTTATGGACGGCTCAAGATCTGGATTAGTATTTAGGGCCAATAATATGGGTATAGTTGGTTCAACACTATCAATCATTGAAGTGAATAATAAGTTCAAAAACTATGTTTTTGAGTACTTAAAAGCTATGAAAACTTCAATTGTATCGAATAACACAGGATCAGCTATTCCTCATGCAAATAAGGATTATATTAATCGTATGCTAGTTTGCATTCCTGATAATTTAATTATTTCAAAGTTCAATGAAATTTATGACAGTCAATACTTGCTAATTAAAAACTTACAGCAACAAATCAAGTGGCTTGAACAAACTAAAACGGCATTATTGCCTCGGTTAATTTCAGGAAAATTATCAGTGGAAAACTTAGATATTCAGTTTCCACCATCAATGCAAGAACAGTAAGTTATAAAAAATAGACATATTTAGAGGGATATAGGGGATAAATTGTGGCAAAAGTAACACGTAACTTCATCAGTGAAGATGACATTGAACAAGAAGCCATCAAGATTTTAAGCACAGAATTTGATTATCAGCATCTCAATTGCTATACCACAGATTCAAGTGACTTAAATGATGGTTCAGGTCGTACAGACAAAAAAGATGTCATCTTAAAAGATCGTGTGATTGCTAAATGCGTGCAATTGAATCCTCAAGTCCCTTTAGATGTTATTGAAACAGCTGTCTCTAGATTGATGGATCGCCGTGGTTCAATGTCGGCAATTAAAGCCAATATGGAACTATATACAGCGATTCGTGATGGTGCATCCATTACTTACGAAGATGCCAACGGCGAGAAATATGAAAATGTCCCATTAAAACTGATTGATTTTGAAAACCCTGAAAATAACGATTTTTTGGTGGTGTCTCAGTTATGGATTCAATCGACAGGACGCACGCCACATTGTGCTTATCGCCGTCCTGATCTCATTCTCTATGTCAATGGTTTACCACTGGTATTTATTGAGCTGAAAAACTCTAATGTAAAGCTTAAGAATGCCTTTGATGACAATTTAAAAAATTATAAAAATGATATCCCACAACTATTCTTAACCAATGCTTTTTGTGTCCTATCCAATGCCACAGATACCAAGCTCGGAAGTTTTACCGCCGAGTGGGAGCATTTCTTTAATTGGTTACGTGTAGACCATGAAAAAGAAAAGGTCAATAAAGAAGAAATTGAGGAACAAGGCACAAGTATTGAGTACTTGTTACGTGGTCTTTGCCGTCCTGAAAGATTATTAGACTATATTGAAAACTTTATCTTATTCCAAAATGAAAAACATAAAATTATCGCTCAGAACCATCAATTCTTAGGGGTGAATCATGCCTTTAAAAACTTCCTGAAGCGTGATGAGCTACAAGGTCGTCTGGGTGTGTTTTGGCATACTCAAGGCTCTGGTAAAAGTTTCTCGATGATTTTCTATGTCAGAAAAATTTTTCGTAAAGTCACAGGTAATTTTAGCTTTGTGGTGATTACGGATCGTGAAGACTTGGATTCACAGATTTATAAAAACTTTATACAGACCAAAGCTGTTTTAGAAGATGAAGCAGCACAACCGAAAAACAGTACCCATCTTCGAACCTTACTCAGCCAAAATACTAAAATTGTATTTACCCTAATTCAAAAGTTCAGATACGAGAAAGGTCAAGATTATCCACAGCTATTCAATCCTGCTGAGCGGGAAGTGATTGTCATTGTCGATGAAGCGCATCGTACACAATATGAATCCCTTGCTGAAAATATGCGTAAAGGTTTAGACGGCGCACATTTCCTAGCTTTTACGGGTACACCGATCCTTAAACAGAAAAAAACCAAGCAATGGTTTGGTGAATATGTTTCGGAATATACCTTCCAACAAGCCATTGAAGATAAAGCAACATTACCGCTTTTCTATGAAAAGCGCGTACCTGAGGTGTTATTGCAAAATGACGATCTCAACGAAGAGCTTGCTGAAATTTTAGAAGATGAAGAGTTAAACGAAGCACAAAAAGAAAAGCTTGAGCGGAAATATTCAACGGAACTTGAAGTCATTAAACGAGATGACCGTTTAGATCGTATTGCTCAAGATATTGTCTACCATTTCCCACGCCGTGGTTATTTAGGTAAAGGCATGATGGTTGCCGTAGATCAATTTACGGCTGTACGCATGTATGACAAGGTTTCAAAACTTTGGAAAGAAGAGCTGAAGCATTTACAAACACGTATTCATAATTCTAAAAATGATGTTGAAAAATTCCGTTTAAAGCAACGCCAAAAGTATATGAGCACGGTGCAAATGGCGGTGGTCATTAGTGATCCGAGTGCAGAAAAAGAACGCTTTGATAAACAAGGTCTAGATATTCAGACACATATTGACCGCCTGAATAAAGTTGATACGAATGGGGCTGATATTGAGGATAACTTTAAAGACCCAGCGCATCCGCTACAACTTGTTTTCGTCTGTGCAATGTGGTTGACAGGTTTTGATGCGCCCACGGTATCTACGCTGTACTTAGACAAGCCAATGAAAGGTCATACCTTGATGCAAACCATTGCTCGTGCCAACCGAGTAACGTCATATCGTATTCAGAATACCGACGGCGAGCTTGTAGAGAAAAGAAATGGTGAAGTTATTGATTACTACAACGTATTTAGGAATCTAAAAACAGCTTTAAAAGATTACGGCCAAGGCACTGGTGAAGATGGAGAAATAGATGCGCCCGTCCAGGATAAAACCGTACTTTTCGATATGCTGGATGAAGCGATTACGAAGACCCTAGAATATTGTGAGTCTAAGGATATTGATCTAAACAAAATCTTAGAAACTCGTAATGAGAATGGCGGTACGTTTAAAGAGAATACTTTATTTGGTGAATATGCCGATCGGTTACTAGAAAAAGATGAATATCGAAAAACATTCAATGTTCACTTTAATACCGTTGCTGCCTTATATGAGGCATGTAAGCCTAATATCTTAGCTAAGCCTCGCCCGATAGTATCTGTAATTCAATTTTTACATGGATTTATTGAAGCCACCATTGAACAGCAAGATCTTGAAACAACAGGTGTAGCAATTGTGGATCTCTTAGATCGAAGTGTGATTATAGATGCAGATACAGCGAAGTCGGTTAAGGATTTCAAGCAAAGCTATAGTTTGATCCATGGTCAAAAATGGGATTTAAGCACAGTTGATTTTGACAAACTGAAAGAACAGTTTAAAGAAACCAAGCACAAGAACATTGCTATTGCGGATATGCGAGCTTTTCTTGAAAAGAAAATCATTCAAATGCTGAAGCAAAATGGTGGACGTATTAATTTTGCCGAGCGCTATCAGCAAATGATTGATCGTTATAACTCTGGTGCTACGGCGACTGAACAACTGTTTGAAGAAATTCAAAAGTTCACAAAAGGGTTGCAGGAAGAAGACCAACGTCATATCAGAGAAGGTTTAACTGAAGATGAGTTAGAAATCTATGACCTACTCTTAAAAGACAAACTCACAAAAGATGAGCAACAGCAGGTCAAGTTAGCAGCGAAAGACTTGATCACATCACTTATCAATACAACACCAAAAGTTTTGGTTCAAGACTGGTGGAAAGATGGGCAGACCCAAGCATTAGTGAAAGATGAAATTGAAAAAGTATTGGATAAAGACCTGCCTGTAAGTTATGACGTGACACAATTTCAGGAAAAAGTTTCAACAGTTTTTGAGCTGGTTAAAACTTTAGCTATGAATGATGATAAATGGGTGAGTTAAAAGGACTTATAAGATGAATCTTAAAGAGGATATGGGTTTAGTAACTAAAATTTTTGAAAATATCGTTGCTCATCAAGAATTGAATCATCCTGAGTTGAAATCTAAATTGGGAGTAGATGGGAAAGCATTTACAGCAATTTTAGGAGGTGGTTCATTAATGGCAGGCGCTGTAGCTGCATTCCCAACGGAAATTTTTTCATATAATCGACTCTTCCAAAAAAAACATAAGCCTAAAATCTTTGTTGAAAATGTGTTAGAGATTTTTAAATCACTGCATGATGTGGGTATCGATCAAACGAAGAACTGATGTGTGCTGAGAAAACAGGAGGTTTTAACTTGGTAAACTATAGACACTCATCAGGAGTTTACCATGAGCAAGAAACAGAAGACTTACACCGCAGAATTTAAAGTTGAAGCAATAAAATTGATTGAAGCCAATCAAGGCAATGTATCGGAAACAGCCAGACAACTTGGCATTTCAATGCAAACTCTTTCAAATTGGAATAATAAAGCAAAGACTGGCACCTTAGCAGGCACTAAACAATATTCACCTGATCTAAATGCCTTACTCGAAGAAAATAAAAAGCTCAAACAACAGCTCAAAACAGCTGAAATGGAACGTGAATTTCTAAAAAAGGCAGCAGCGTACTTTGCGAAAGAAAGTCAGTAAGGTACGCCTATATGAAACAGCAAAGACATTTATTCCCGATTAGCTTTATGGCTAGATTACTTCACGTTTCAGTGTCACGATTTTATGATTGGCTAAAACGAGGCATGAATAAAAGATTGGTTCAGCGAAATCAACAGACAATTTTGGTCAAAATAGCTCATGAGGAAACTAAACAAAGCTATGGCTATATTCGATTAACTAAGCATTTACAAGCGCAAGGTATCAAAATCAGTACGTATGCTGTACGTCAAATAAAAAAGCTCAACCAGCTGTATTGTAAGCGTCATAAGCGTTTCAAAAGAACTACGAAGAGTGATCATAATCGAGCGATCTACGCAAATTTACTAGAGCAACAGTTTTCAATGACTAAGCCCAATCTTGCATGGTCAAGCGATATTACATACATTTGGACTGCTGAAGGTTGGTTATACTTGGCAGCAGTAAAAGACCTGTACACGAAACAAGTGGTTGGCTATAGCTTAAATGAGCGTATGACCGCACAACTTGTTTGCAATGCACTGACTATGGCGATTCGTAATCAAAAACCAACGAAAGGCTTAATTATTCATTCGGACAGAGGCAGCCAATATTGCAGCCATGAATATCGAAAGATACTGGAAAAATGTGATTTTCAAGGTTCAATGAGCAAACGTGGGGACTGTTACGATAATGCACCGATTGAAAGTTTCTGGGGCATACTCAAGAATGAATTAGTGCATCATTGCAACTATAAAACCAGAGATGAAGCTAAAGCAGATATTACAAAATACATTGTGTTATTTTATAATCAGCGAAGAATTCAAAAGAGTTTGGATTTTAAAACGCCAAATCAAATAGCAGAGAACTTTTATCGGTTAGCTGCCTAGCATATCCCAAGTGAAAGTCTCCTGCTAATTCAGCACATATCAGCAGTTAATCGAGCATGTAATAGCATTGCATTATAACGCTCTAACACATTGCGTTTAAGCAATGTTATAAATTGCAAATTTGTACGATCTGAAAACTCTTTTGGGCACAACTGCTCCAAAAATAAGTCTACATCATAGTGTGAAGTGAATAGTTTGTTTGATGAACCATCTAAGTGTTTAGAGTCTGTCTCCGAGAGTTGGCTCTTGGTATCCATGTGACTAAATAAATCACGAACAATTTCTATAGTTGTTGGAAAGGTATTCTTTGGCATTGTAAAGCTCTGCGTATATCTGTCTTAAAGTTTAAATAGGCTTTTCGGTCACTAGGTGTACCTGGTATCGTAATCTTCTGTATTTGGTTTACAAGCAAAAAATCATGTTTTTTACCAGGTCTAAAAGATGCGACACCATCCTTAATAAGTTGCCGAATAAATTTGTTCAGCTCTTTGTCATTACTGTACTTTTTCATCGGTAATCCTGGATTAAGGGGATTGCTCCCCTTAATGATTATTTGGCATTACCACGACCACCACCTGATGGGCGACCTGTTGTACTTGGCCAATTGCCACCAGGGCCAGGATGGGATGATGGTGGGCGGTTGTATTGAATGTGCATGAGGTATTATCCTTCGTGTGCATAGCGAAATTGCTATGAATCGAAGAATATAGAAATGCAAGATTTTCTTCTTCTGAGAGAATGGAGTTTAATTTTTAAAAAGAGACGAAGCTATTGTGCTCCTTAAAAAAACCACTTTTAGGTGGTTTTTTAATTTCTAGGTCTTTTGTTTAGACTAGGTATTATTTACCCTTCAGGTTTTGTGTGACCACTCTCTAAAGAAGTAATGAATCTCTCAATCATTCTACGTTCTACTTCAGGTAATTTTTGTAGAGTATTCATAATGGGATCTACACCGGAAGCACTCATTTTTTCACTGCGTCCAAGTATGTAATCTGCTGATACATTGAGCTCGACAATGAGTTTATAAAAATTTTCAAGAGATGGCTTACGCGAGCCCGACTCAAAATGTGCAATTGAAGTTACGGGTATTCCAGTTTTTTCAGCTAATTCTTGCTGTGTTAGTTTTCGTGTCTTTCTAACTTCTTTCAATCGAATTTTAAAATTATTCGACTCTAATTCAAATGCCATAAATACCGCCAAATAGACAATAAAAACTTGACGTTATAGTCATGTTTTTATATAAATATACACATAGTTTAGAGGCTAACTTGTTAAATCAGAAGCGACTAAATCATTACTTGATAAAAAATTAGATATAGAAGGTCAAACAGTCATGATGAACTATTCTTCGAGTCGTACTTCGACATCGATGCATCCAAGTATTCGTCATCTGAATATTCGAAATATTGCTAAAATAGTCGCCTCGAAAATTATTTGTAATACACAATTACAGCTGCAATATAATCCTGATTTTTGTAGGCAACTAGGCGTATCTAGCGATCTCAATACGCATATTGCCGTTGCATACTTTATCGATGATCGCTACTTTGAACATTACGGTTTTCAGTCAAAAGAATTAATTAACTTTTCAGATATTTATGCTCAACTGCTAGATGACTTTTATGAGTTTTCAGGCTATCAACCAGATCAACTATGATCTGGTTGCAACGGCGTACACACGATCAATAAAACGAGCATGCAATAGCGGAACACAGCTAATGCTTTAGCATTTTTTTGAGATACTAGTTCTAGCTTAAAGGAATTATTTAAACTGCTGTTGATACCGTCAGATTGAAGATTAAATGACAGTCGTTCCATCAGCTTTTCCTCACAGATTTCAGAAGATATTGCAATCTGCCAACAGCTTGCTGGAAATAAACCATAAATCCCTTTTAAAAAACGATTTGCTAGTCTTACATCATTCGATTTAAAGATTAATCCAGCGTGTGAAATATTCGCTTTCGTCTCAAAAATATGTATCGCATCTAAGATATTTGCATCATCACGTCTCAATTCATTGAGCTGTTTAAAAAAATATTCCAATAAACTTTTGTCCTCTGCAGTTTCAAGGTGCGGAAGTATGCGCTCTGATTTATCTGCATCCATGATGAAACGTGGACGATTCTTACGATTTTTGAGCTGTTTGAGCCTGATTATATTCCGTTGCCATAGCATGAGTTGTTCTATCGGAAAATCGTATTGTTGCGCAAGCAGTTGCGGTGTATATGATTGATCTAATTTTTTGAGAATTTTTGCGATTAGAGGGAATGGATAAGCTGACTTACTCGTTCCATAAATAAAATCGTTGTCCTCTGCTTGAACTAAATCAGCTTGAATCTTAGCTGTGTTGATGTATTCATAAGGCGTTGTTATAGATTTTATTTTTATTGTTCGTGCTATTTGTTCATCGTAATAACTCAGCGCTATTTGATGTTTTTGTGGTGGTTTTAAGCGAGGACAAATCTTATGAATAACAGCTCGATCAATAAGTGGGTCAAATTTTCTTAACTGGTAACCGGCCATCAGGTAAGCTAGATGCAAATAGCTCCTAAAGGTTTCAGTTGGGTCTATGTGGCCCAATAAATGGGCAAGTAGATACCAAGAGTTTTGAGGTGTGTTAGAGCGTAAGAGCTGACTACGAATCAAGTTGTAATGCTCATGTGAATAGTCAGTGAAGGTTGTTACAAATTTGTAGTCCATGGTCAAAATCATGGCTAAATTGTTCGTCGCACTATGTCGCAGCGAGTGAAAGCTATAGCAATGATTTGGCAAAATAGCATCAAGTAACTTTTGAAAAGGCGTGGTGACCAAGTAGGGTTTGATACGTCCCGCACTATTCCAAAGAGTAAATAGGTAGTCATTGGATGAATAAGCGCTACGACGTGCCTTGCAGTATTGCTGAAATTTAAGATGTTCTTCTTCGCTTAGTAAAATTTGAACGTTGAGATTACGCTCAGCACTATCCGTTTTAAGAAAATGCTGTTGATGCTTCGCACGATATGGACGTATCCAAATTGAACTCGCTTTGACACCTTCCACATCCTTGATTCGCATACCGAGGATTTCATTAATGCGCATGCCCGTACGAAAAGCTATCGTATATACGATACTCAGCATTTCTAAATCATGTGCGGTGTAGCTGGAATGTTTATATTGACTAAGCTGACTGAGTAGATATTGAAAAGTTTTTCCTGAGATAATTTCAGCTTTGGGTGAATGAACACGTAGTCCCGCACCGCTCAAAGGGAACGATTCAGCATTAAATAGCATCTGTTGGAATTGATGGAATCGTTTTAGGAGATCGAATTTTTGTGATCTAGATTTGCCTACCCCAGTTAACATACGGCTATAAATCGTTTCTAAATGATTATTGAGATTAGGTTCTTCTATAAAATCATTACTGTGTAGCAACCATATTTCAGCAAGTTTTGTGTAGTAGCTATATATTGAGCTATGACGAATTTTTTGCTGTTGAGCGACATAGCGTAAATACTTATTATGATCGAGCTGATAAAGCCTACAGATCGATTCGATATCATCTACGGCAGGATGAAACAAGCTATATAACCAAAGTCCGAGCCGCTTCGCATTTTCTGGAAGATGGTCCTGCTGGTTCAGTAAGAAGTTTCGTAGCTCCACTGTGATCTGATCACTATTTCTAAAAAATTTTAAAATTTGTTTATGCAATCCAATCAATGAATCTAGAGAATGATCTTTGCATGATTGTTCTTCTTTTTCTGCTGAATTTATTATTTTAGGCAGAGGTTCTTCAGCTTTTTGTGAATCGAAAATAGCTAAATGAGGCGTGAGATAACGTTTAAACGCACTTAGACTTAAGCCACAAGTCTCAATCTCTTCTGATAAGCAAAGACTTAGCGCAGGACTTAAATCAACCATTTCTAGTTGCATCCATGACTGACTAGCCATCTCTAAGAATTGTTTGAATTGCTTTGGGCTTAACGGAAGTGCTAGTGCTTTAAAAATACAATTGATATACGTGTAACAATCAGATTGGATATCAATTTTTTGTGTTTTAAGTCTCGCAATCCATAGCAGTGTTAACCGGTCGGGCACAAAATTTCTAGATTTTCTTAAGGGACATTTAGGGTCATATAAATCACCATACTGAGGTGAGAGTGGTTCTAGAAAGATCAGGGGGATCTGTATTTTTGGAATCTGATCAATCGAACTTTGCTGTTTTAAGTGTTCGAGCAGAGCTTCAAGGCTAGAAAGGCTTGATATCCCACCATACAGAATTGCGCAGATCAGTATATTTCCAATGCTTTCATCGGCAGTAAAGTCATCCGTCGTATACCAGTATCTTAAAAGTTTTTCTTTGATCAGTGAGATGGATTTAGATTGTTCTAGCCAAGTCTCATTGAAAAGCAATGGCGTGCGTTGAATAGAGACGAGATGTTGAGTAGGTAGTGGTAAGTCTGCATCATTTGTGTGATTGTATTGAATAATACGTTTACGGAATTGCTGATAAAACGTCTTTTTTAGAGCAAAACTATATTGATGTTGATCCAAGTGTTGGCTAACTTGCTCAAAGAGCGTGACTATACTTCCTGACCGCTGTGCTTGCTGTAATTGCTCGAACGACAGAAACTCATCGATGATCGCTTGAATTTGTATACGCTCTTTAATTCGCTTTTGGTCTCTGTTGTTAGCACGGCGTTCATGTGCATACTTTGTTTGTTTAGGCATGTTCGTACATTCCATCAATATTGTAAAAGTTCTGCATTTCATTGAGATGAGTTGCGATGGTTCTATATTGTTGAAGAGACAGGCTTGAGAATTTTTGCCCCATTTCTTGTTGATTTTGTTCATGTCCAAACGTGGCTAAAATTAAATTTTCATCTGCTTTTTCGGTGAGATATGCACGAGCTGTATGCCTAAGCCAATTTGCGTGGTTGAGCTGCATCACATGAGTAAATGAGCTTATAAGATGGGGGCTAAGCTCTTGCCATTCGCCATGTTGATAAACACTCAACAGAGGCTTTTTACTGCTTAAAATCTCTTGAATGTGTGATTGATGCTCTGGATGCAGTTGTTGGAATTCTCTTAAATAGCCAATAAATTGACGGACTTCTTGAACTGCAAAATCACATAACGGGATTAAGCGACCATCATTTATTCTTGAGTGAATTTCTTTATCCGAGACCCAAAGCCATTGCTGTTTTAAATCGAAGTTTCGTAAGAACCCAGGGAATCCATTCACAGGTCGAGCCGCTGTAAAAAGCAATAAAATATGCCAAAGCCAAATGTTGTAGTGATTGAACATCTCCAGCATTTGGCTACTGTGTCGGGCTTGAATGATCTGATGTTGTAAGTAGGCAAATATAGCCGTTACTGTTGCAGGCTTGGGAGCTTTACAACTACCAAATCTAAGCTCGGGATCGGAAGTAAGATGAATTTTTTTTGCTAAATCACGAGACAACTGTTCTACCGTGCTTTGGTAATTCTGTTGCAGGCGGTATACCGGATACGAGCAATATGAAATAGACACCGATCGATTGGCATCTATGCCAGTCAGAATGTCAGCGAGTTGCTCGTTATTGGTATGTCTATAAATACAATGATGTAGTAACACACTTATTTTTTTGGTTGATAACGATGGAATAAAGAGTTCTTCACGGCATTTCTTTAATGCTTGATTGACTTGCTCTTGGCTCACAATTGGAGACTGTTTTAGACCGTCTACTAATTCTTTAATGAGTGGTAAATCGAAATAGGTCACTTGATTGAGTAATTGATTTTTATATTCAAAGTCAGCATTCTCAAATAGCGTGAACTTGGAACGTATAAAATATTGATCGTTTTCTAAAATGATCTTCTGTCGTTTATTCAGTGCATAGCGCTGTTTGGACTGTAGATATAACCATTGCTCAATAGGAACACCACTCAGGAAACTGAGTAAGATAAAAAGATACGCTTTATTTTTTTCTGGATGAGCCAAATACACTTGATGGCAATGCT
Organism: Acinetobacter sp. YH12151; assembly: GCF_013418355.1. NCBI lineage: Bacteria > Pseudomonadati > Pseudomonadota > Gammaproteobacteria > Moraxellales > Moraxellaceae > Acinetobacter > Acinetobacter sp. YH12151. The sequence continues at coordinate 76,978 of NZ_VPCG01000003.1, forward strand.
CTACCAATAAACTTAAGCTATTGAAGTCTGGATAATGCTTACTACAGCTAAAATTATGTTGCTGTCTAATGATGTGTTGTTGTGTCAGTTTACTTACTTGATGTTGCAAATAACTCGATTGGCTTGCTAACGGCGATACCTGCGCTGTATTGAGTGAGTATTGCTGATTTGGCTGTTCATCCTGTAGTTCCTCATAAAATAGAGTTGGATGCTGTTTCTGGGGCATGTCGTATGGACAGTATAAAATTGCACTGTGCTCATCAAGATAATGTGGATCATCGATGTGCTTAGGTGGTGCTGAGTAATTTTTCTTGGGTTTAAGTGCTAAGACATACTCATAGAATCGTCGTATATCAAGCAGCAATAGATATTGAAAACGATTGAGCTTAGAGTCGTTTTCTAATTCTCGTAAATTCTTTACGAATTGCGCTAATGGAATTTCATGGCTAGGTAGTTGGTTCCATAACCATAAATATTCCTGTTGATACTTGCTCAGCTGTTGTCCTTGTCGTGATACGGCATAAGCTTCGTTCGCTAATCGAAATCTATCAAGAACTTTAATAATCGTGTTTTGATGGTCTTTTTCGCCCTTATTAGGGATAGATTTAAGAATACAGGCTGCATGTAAATTATTCACAGCCCATCGTTGTATGACAGCATATTCATGCTGATCTACTGAATAGAGATAGGCACAGATTGGATGTTTAGAAACACTTGAGGGTCGAGGCAGTTTTGTTGGGAGTTCAAACCGAGAGTCTGCATCGAAGCTGATGGTGGTATTGAATAAGGATTTTAGCTCAGGGATTAAGACAGCATGTATTAAGTGCTGTGCGATAGTATTTTGATAGCCCTGATCAAACCATTCATGATCTAGCATTCGTTCAATGATGTTTTCAATTTTCATGGGTTAAATTCCAAAATTGTGATGCACATGGTTGTGCGCTCGTGAGTGCTTTACATTTATTTTTGAGTGCTTGAATTCGTAGATCGTGAGCGCCGTTGATTTGTTTTTGGCGATAAAGCAGTTGATTACGGCTACAGTCGATCAGCTTAGCGAGCAGGTCTAGAGAAAGACTGCATCTCGGCTTGTCATAAAGCTTTTGATTCACATCGTAAATTGCTTGTTTCGATAGCGACTGATTTAAGTTTTGAAGTAGCCTATCGGGGTTAAGAACCTGTGGATTGATCTTAAGCTCAGTCATTAGCTTAAAGAGTGAGTTGCTGAGTTGATATTGAACCTGAACGAGGTCTATATCAGCTTCTTGAATGGGACGGGCTTTAACTCGAATGTTTTGTTGTTGTGCCATATAAACAAGCAGAAAGTTATCTGTTGCGAATAACTCAGCTTGAGTAAGCTTAGTAGTAGACACTAGGTTTAGGTCATGCTGAAAGTGTGTTGGCAGTTGTGATGCATTTAAAATCTGGGCATAGCATTGGTAAATTTTGAACAGAGGCGGGTAAGGGCGGATTATGCCCCCCTCGCAATAAAACGCTCTTTGACTGGCTAGTGGAGTATTTACTTTTTTTGTAGGCTTCATTTATTCGCCCTCCTGATGTTTTTAATTTAAATCAAGAAGGACAAAAAATTTTAATTCTTATAAAAAGGTCAAGAAATTGGTTATAAATGTGGATGGTTTTTGATGAATTTGAAAAATTCAAAGTGGGTGAAAAATAGGGCGTATTTGGAATTTTTATTTTAAGTTATTGATTTTATTTGATGCGTATGTGACTGGTTTCATCGTGTTTTGTATTTTTTACTGCCGAATTTGTGCTGTTTAAATAGTGCGAGTTCATGCTCGTATTTTTGATTGAGAATAGAAAGATGTTGAACTTTAGAATCTAATTGCTGATTGGTGACTTCAAGATGTTGAACTCTGGCATCTAATTGCTGGTTTGATTGTGCTAGAGACTGATGCTGCAGCGCCAACTGCCTGGTGAATTCCAGCAGTTGTTCATGGGTCAGTTGGCTTAAGTCAGGCAGCGTATTCATGACCGCAGTATGCCTGAGGTCATGAGAAGAATGAAATAGAACGTTTGGAGAATAGCAGAATGGAACAGCCTGGTTTAAAGCATCGTCACCACCTGCTGTCGTCCAATGCGCTGCCAGGGCAAACCTTGGATCAGTGCCTGTAACTGTTCCGGGCTGAGGGCCACGGTTTCACCTTGGTGAACTTGAGCCCAGTGAAATTTGCCCTGTTCCAGCCGCCGGGCACACAGCTAGATGCCCAGTCCATCATGTACCAACACTTTCATACGATGACCACGTTTATTACAGAACAGGTAGGCGCAATGCGGTTTGATGTAGCCAAAGGCTCTCACCACCTGAGCCATGGTCGTATCCATTCCTGCTCGCATATCCATGGGCTGGGTAGAGAGCCAAATTTCATTGATACGGATCATGTTGCCAGTGCCTTGAGTAATTCTGCCAAGGCAGGTATTTCTGATGTCTGCCATTTTAGCTGAATATCATTATTCGTATGAGGCACGGTGATACACAACGTGATCCTCTCATCAATAGGTTGGCTGATTGCAGCAGTGTAAGGCAAAGCAATAAATGCTGGATTCACATGAGTAGGATCCTGCACGGCACCCTCATGATGGCTGAAGATCCTGATCCAACGACTGACAAGGTTGGCATTAATACTATGTTGCAGTGCGACCGAAGCGATCGAGGTATTAGGATTTTTGCAGGCATTGACAATACTGAGTTTGAATTCTTTGCTGTATGTTCTGCGTTTTTTAGCAACAGGAGGTGTTGCTGAATACATATCCATGTTCATGGATTAAGTCCCCACTTGTTTTTAGGTGGGAACTAAATTAAGGCTTATAGGAACGCTTGGTAAGGCTGTGTTAGCCGGATGCTTACTTATCAGAAGCATATCGAGCTTGATAAACGTCATTGATGCTATTTCTTTTAAGTTCACGATAGATCGTACTAGGATGTCTTTTAATGAGTTCAGCAAATTTTCTGGCTGAAAAGCCTTCTTTTCTTGACTCAAGCATTAATGCAGTACGATCTTCAAAGTTAAGATGATGGTATGACAATTTTATATACTCCATAAACCCTTTAAATTAATTAGGTGGTTTATGTCGCACTTCAAGTTTTACTCTGCCCCTTTATCAGCGCATAGTATTTCTGATTCAGTCAAATCCAGTTTTGATACGAGGTCTGGAGCAATTTTAATATCATGAGTAGTCCCATCAGAAATAATAAACTCTATTGGATTCCCATTTGAATCAATGGCTAGATGTATTTTAGAACTATTGCCACCAATACTTTTAGAAATATCTTGATTCTTCAAACCTGCTGAATGTTGATGTGCTCTGACATGGCTACCATCAATAAAAACCCATTCTTTATCAGCATGCTGGCTAAATAATTTAAATATATTCAAGAATTTATTACTTTTAGACCAACGATTATATTTCTTAAAAATAGAGTTAGGTTTACCGAATTCTTGAGGTAAATCTCTCCAAGGGCAGCCTGTACGGATACGAAATAGAATAGCTTCGATAAAGTTTCTCAAATTTAATTTGAGATAAATATTAAAGTGACGGAAAATAGCGGATAACTTAGACCAATGTAGATCATTCAGCATTGTACGAGGCATAGCGAGAGTAAAATTTGATTTGGCGATTTGATTTTACTATCTCGCTATTTTTTTAGGCAACAATTGTCAACAGACCCTAATATTCCTAAAAAATCAAATACCAAGTCTAGTAATGATCATATGGATTGGTATATTTATAAAATCAGACACTTAGTTGAGAATTCATTCTGTAGATTAAAACAATTTAGAGGAATTGCGACACGGTATGACAAGCTAAAGCGTAATTACCAAAGTGCTGTTGCTTTAGCTTGTATATTTATATGGTTACCATTATAGTCTAAATTATAAACGGGAAATCTCAACAGACCCTACAAATGTGTAATAATAACAAATAGTATGAATTTTATCATATTTGCGATTGAAGCCTATGTTATTAATTTGTTGCTAAGAGTTATTAGTGTGAAAAATATTTTAACCTTACTTAGTGTTTCGCTAGGGGTATCGGCTTGTTCATCGATGGTGTGTTCAAAGCCGCCAGAATTACGTTTTCAGGAAATGAAGTCTGGTTATTCACAGTTGCTTAATGTTACAAGAGATGGAATTCTATGTGCGGAAGACACTGAAGGAAATCAAAACTGCTCAATTGAATTTTATATTGATAGTATTAAAGCTGGAAATTTTTATATAAATAATTCTGCTCAATATTCATTGAAGCCCGAAACGTATAATTTCAAAGTAAAAAACTGTACTAAATCATCATGTCAAAGTTGTGATATTGACTTAAGCGTAGGGAAGTTAGCGAGTACTGAATTAGTATTATCTGTCAATGCTGATGGTAAACCTTTTATTTCCAATAACGGACAGCTATTAAGTTGTGAAGTAAAACATCAGGCCACTGCTGAGGAACATACAATTCGAGTGGATTTAGCCGCAGACATTTTATTTAAATTTGACGGTTCTTCTTTAAATGATTTGCTACCAAAAGGTCGTCAAGAGGTATTGAATGTTGCTTCGCAAATTCACAATAACTTTGTTTCTGTCAGTCGTATTAATTTAGTTGGTCACACAGATCGTTTGGGAAGTGATCGCTATAACGATCAATTGGGCCAAAACCGTGCAGATACAGTGCGTAACCTATTGGTCCAAAATAGTTTGGCAGAAATTGTGGTTTCGACTGCAAGTGCGGGCAAGCGTGAGCCAGTGACTAATGGTTGTTTTGAAGTAAGGCAGCGTGAAGCGTTACATGCATGTTTGCAACCAGATCGCCGAGTTGCGGTTGAAATTACAGGTTTATCTGAGTAATTAGCTTTCAAATTTAAGAAATATTTAATTTATATATTGGATGTGTGATGAATAATTTTATAGTAATTGAAAAAGACTCTCTCAATAAAGTAAGCATTAATGCTGAACGTATTGTTTTGTCCGAATCAAGTATTGTTCATACAAAAATGAATCGTGATGATGTATCAGAATTCATTCGTGATGGGAATAATTTAATTTTAAAGCTCACGAATGGAGAAGTTATTGTTATTGAAAACTTCTTTGTTGTGGATGCTGAAGGGGTGACATCAGATTTAGTCTTTGAAGAAGATGGTTGTGTTCTTTATTGGTTTGATGGTCTTTCTGGTTTTAAAGAAATTTCAGGATTAGAAGCATTATTGCCAGCAGTTGAAGGCAGTAAGCTTGTTGGATTGTTACCTTGGTTGGTGGGTGCGGGTGTTGTTGGTGGTGCTGCTGCGATTATTGACCATAATGATGATAAAAATATTCAGAAAGATACTATTAATGATGCACCAACGATCACGATTACACAGACGAATAACTTCACCGAAGACGCTGCAGAGAACGCGGTAGGCTCGGTGGTAGCGACGTTCAGCACCAACGACGAAGACGGTGATACGGTAACGGTGACGTTGAGTGACACCATCAACTACGCACTGGACGGCAACACCGTGGTCTTGACTGCGGCCGGCTTGGCCCTAGTCAACAAGGGTGAGGATCTGCCTGCATTCACGCTCACTCCGAATGACGGCGAGGTGAACGGCACGGCTGCCAACGTCGATCCGTTGGTGACTGCGGTGAATGATGCACCAACGATCACGATTACACAGACGAATAACTTCACCGAAGACGCTGCAGAGAACGCGGTAGGCTCGGTGGTGGCGACGTTCACCACGTCCGACGAAGAAAACGACACCGTGACGGTGAAACTGAGTGACACCACCAACTACAAGCTGGATGGCAACACGGTGGTGTTGACGCAAGCGGGTCTGGCCTTGGTCAACCGCGGTGAGAAACTGCCAGCATTTACGTTGACGCCGAATGACGGCACCGTTGATGGTAATGTCGCGACAGTCGATCCGTTGGTGACTGCGGTGAATGATGCACCAACGATCACGATTACACAGACGAATAACTTCACCGAAGACGCTGCAGAGAACGCGGTAGGCTCGGTGGTGGCGACGTTCACCACGTCCGACGAAGAAAACGACACCGTGACGGTGAAGG
>NZ_VPCG01000042.1:0-22479 GCF_013418355.1 Acinetobacter sp. YH12151
AATTACGCAGAATAATTCGGTACTATTGAACATCAGGACGAGAGTTGTGAGTTTGGTGTGGTAACTCAACTGATGGCTCTAGTCCTCTTATTTTTCAAGTCAATTTCTTATCCGCGATTCGGGTTAAATATGGTGAGTATAACTGCAAGGGCTGGTGGTCGGTCTTCGACCATACAAGCAAAAAGACCTTTATTTTCCGAATTATGGAAATATTATCCGGTAAAAATGTCAGCAAGTGATGTGTATTCTATGGTGGGAGGTCAAGCTATGGCTTTATATCAAGAAAATCCTACAGGATACGCAAATGCTTGTGCTTTAAGATTAAGTAGATCTTTCAACTACGGCGGAATGCCAATTAAACAGTCAACCAGAGGTTATAAAGTCAGAGGCGCTGATCATAAACCTTATTTACTTAGGGTTCGCGAGATGATCACCTTTGTTGAACAAAATCTAGGAAATGCAGATCTCTCCTTCAAGCCTCAAAATAACCAGGATTTATCATTACAATTAAAAGAAAAAAAAAGGAATTATTATTTTCAAAGTCTCTGGCTGGGGAGATGCTTCTGGACATGTCACTTTATGGAATGGAAATGATTGTGGAGATAGTTGCTACTTTATTCATGATACACCGAGCCTAAGAACCACAGATATTCTATTTTGGAATTTAAGATAATGAAAATAATTGCTGTACTTTTTAGTTGTCTAGTGATAAGTGCATGTTATGCAAAAGACTTAATTCCATCCATATCAAATGCGGATGAGCTCAATATCAAAAATTTTGGCTTTAGTTATTGTCTGACGAGGGCTCAGGATCAATCCCTCAGTTCTGAGGCTGCTCTAGCGATGGGCGGGTATTTCCAACAGGGTGCATATGAAGAACCCGCGTATAAAAATTTGAAAGAATATATAAACCAATCTATGAAAGCAAAAACTGAGGTATATAAAAACCAAGCAAGGCCAGCCATATTAATGAGCTGTTTAGAGCTGTATAACTCGACAGAATATAATGAAATGGTTAAACAACAGCATCACTATCTTATCCGATAGTTATTTTTAACTTAGACTTGAGAAGATAAGTACATTCTCAAGCGTATAATGTCTAGCTCTGCTGCGCCAAAAACTTCTTAATCGCCACCTGCGCAATCTCTGCATCTTCAAATGATTTCACACCTGATACACCCATCGCACCTACCAGTTGCCCTTGATACAGAATCGGTTCGCCACCTTCCAGCATTCCCGAGAAACTTTCCATAGTCAGAAAGCCCATCTGCCCGCCTTTGATAATATCTTCAAACAGCTTGGATGGACGGCGACTCATCGCCGAGCATCTGGCTTTTTCAATGGCCAGATTTGCAGTCATCGGTGCTGCACCATCCATACGTTTCATCGCAAGAAAATTGCCCGTTTCATCGACTACGACAATACTGACATTGAAGCTGTTCTGAATTGCATATTGATGGGCGTGATCCAATAAAAATTCCGCATCACTTAGAGTCAAATAATGTTTGGTTTGCATGAATGAATATCCCTAATTTTAGCATTTAATCTCCCCTAACCCTGAGTCAGATATGGCACAAGGAAAAGAGGGGAAATTTATTATTTGTACAGATAAAATTCCCTCCTTTGAAAAGGTGAAAAGCACCGCTTCGCAAGAGGGAGGATTTTAACAAAATTAAAATTTAAGCGTTCATCTCAGCAAAAGTCTCGATCGCAGCCTGAATGGTAAATTCAATATCTTCATCGCTGTGTGCAGCCGAGAAGAAGCCAGCTTCGAATGCAGAAGGTGCTAAATTCACCCCCCGATTCAACATGCCATGGAAAAATTTACGAAAAGCATCGACATCACATTTCAACATCGAATCAAAGCTGGTGATGTCTTCCTGATCGGTGAAGTACAGACCAAACATCCCACCGACCTGTTGGGTTTTAAAGGGTACGCCCGCCTCGTCTGCTGCTGCTTGTAAACCTGCAAGAAGGTTTGACAACTGCGCAGATAGGTTTTCATAGAAACCTTCAGCACGAAGATGCTTAAACATCTCAATCCCGGCACGCATTGCCAATGGATTACCCGACAATGTTCCTGCTTGATACACTTTACCCAGTGGCGCAATGCATTCCATCACTTCACGTTTACCGCCAAAGGCACCGACTGGCAGACCTGCACCAATAATTTTACCCAATGTGGTTAAATCCGGAGTTACGCCATAATGTGCCTGCGCACCGCCTAAGCCAACACGGAAACCGGTCATCACTTCGTCGATGATAAAGACTGAACCATGCTCATCACAAACATCACGAATCGCTTGCAGAAAACCGTCAATTGGTTTCACCAGATTCATGTTGCCTGCCACAGGCTCCACAATCACGCCGGCAATTTCAGCACCAAACTTGGCAAAGCATTCTTTTAAAGTCGCAATGTCATTGTATGGAAGCGTGATGGTATGCTTGGCAAAATCAGCTGGCACACCCGCAGATGTCGCTTCGCCCTCACCTTTAGTTAACAAGCCCGAACCTGCTTTTACAAGAAGCGAGTCTGAGTGACCGTGATAACAGCCTTCAAATTTTACAATCTTGTCACGGCCGGTATAACCGCGCGCTAAACGAATCGCTGTCATGGTGGCTTCCGTGCCCGAGTTGGTCATACGTACCAATTCAATCGACGGCATGATCTCGCAAATAATATCGGCAAGCGTGGTTTCATGAACTGTTGGCGCACCAAAGCTTAAACCATCTACTGCGGCCTGTTGAACGGCTTGAATAATTGCAGGATGGGCGTGACCCAGAATCATCGGTCCCCATGAACCGACATAGTCCACATAACGTTTTCCGTCTACATCATACAAATATGCGCCTTGGGCTTTTTCGATAAAGACCGGTGTACCACCGACGCCGTTAAATGCGCGTACAGGTGAGTTGACGCCACCCGGAATATGTTTATTGGCTTGTTTGAACAATTGTTCTTGCTTTGGAGATAAGCTCATGAAGGCACTCGACTCAAAATTAAATCAATCAAAAAATTTTATGCTGTAGCTTGAAAAAGCGCAGACCATTCATCTAAACGTTCAGGAATGGCATTCATCGGCAAGCCCAATATATCACTAATCACGGCGCAATAATCCGCACCTGACTCAATGACTTCTTTGGAATTTTCAACCGTTAAACCGCCAATGGCACATAAAGGCACGTTCAATTTCTCTTTGGCCAGTTTTAAAGTTTCCAAGCCAATATTACCGGCTTCAGGTTTACTGTCGGTGGCATAGATGGCACCAAATGCCACATAGTTTGCACCATCGGCAATGGCCTGTTCAGCCAGCTCAAGCGAGTTATTACAGCTACGACCAATCAAGACATTTTTTGGCAAGCGTGCAACTGCCTCGACAATAGACCCGTCATCCTGACCCAAATGCACACCCACCCCGTATTTAACGGCCATTTCAAGATCATCATTAATCACAAAAAGCACACCATATTCAGCACACATGGCTTTCATATACTCGATTTCGTAAATTTGATCTTGTTTGGCGACTTTTTTACGGCGATATTGCAATACTGCAATGCCGCCATTGGCCATTGCGCCTTCCAGTTTTGCCAATAAAAGTTCTACGGGATCATCATTGGTAATTAAATATAAACCGCGCATCTTGCTCGCCACTTGCTAGGATGGCTCTATTATAGGCATAACTCGGTTTAATTGCCGCAGTCCTGCTGTTTCCGCGACCGGGTAGCAACAGATTTGCAGTTTTTTAGCGCAATTTTCCAGTTAAATCTAAAATATCACCATTTTCAGGGATATACCGACTATAAAATATGGGTTTTAATCGCTTTATAACAAAAATAATAAAGTGTTAATGCTTACGCCCTCCGACAAACGCTTTTAGGATTTTGCAGATAACTTGGTGGAGAAGTTGCAAAATTCTAAGAGCGGTTTTTTTTACCTTTAAATTTTCAATATTGTTAAGCCTCTTTAAGATTAAACTCAAAAAGATTAAAAAATACCCAATTTCAGGGATGGCCCAATTAGCTCAAAGAGACTTAAATAGCGTTAGACACAGAAAATAACCAGAAAAATAAATACCTGTGTTGGTGACACCCGATCCTTTCTAGTTTTGAATAATACGTTTGTGGGGAGACGTTTCAAAGCTAGAAAGGATCATTTTCTTTATGTATGATCCGCATGACTTGTTCTATAAATATTTACGCAATAATGGCAACGAAGTCAGTAAATTTATTTAAAAAATAGAGACATAAAAAAAGCCCGGAGAAGGTCGCTCCAGGCTTGGAAAACTGTTTTATTCAGTAAACTATAACTTTTGATCAAATTCCATCAAACTGAATAAGCAATAACACAATTAATAGAATAATAAATGGCGACTTGCAAGTCTCTTATCGAAAGATCATGTTCCCTAGCCACACAATCCGATGAAAGTTACCTGATTTTAACTTGAAATCTTATCGTATTTGCGATCAAGCAGACTGAGACGACCACGCAGGACATCCGCAAACATACGCCAGTCCGAAATAAAGCTATACACCGGCTGTTTAAAACTGGCCGGTTTATTGCGTTCAAAGATAAAACGGCCAATCCAGGCACAGGCATAGCCTGAAAGCAAACCATAAGCAAAATATCGCGGTTTGCCTTGACGAATGGCTTGAGTAAAACAATATAGGCCGATACTGCTACCTGCAACATGTAAACGGCGACTGACCATATGCCGGTGTTCGGTCAAATAAAAGTGGTAAAACTCATGATAATTGCCAATCGGCATCTGGGGTTGATGCGCGACCATCTGGGTATTCTCTGGCTGTACTTGTACATTCATTTCTCATCGTCCTGATGTTTTCTTTTACCTTAGCGTATATTTTGGCCAATTAACAGTCTCTTGATTTGCTCGAATATTCTTAGATATTTTCCAAGCAAAGCCGCAACTCCTCTCGCTTTGCAACCCTATTAACAGCTCAAAGCCAATATTTAAATTCCTGTTCAATATTTTTATATGCAGGTCAAGTCTTACATGCATTTTGATTTTGGTTACAATCTGCCACGCATACATCTAAAAATATAATTGCGGCGATTGCCCGCCGAATTTTCAGCATCTCATTAAAGCGAAAAATATCAGTACATGCTGGCGTGTACTAAACAGATAGGAAAATCATTATGGTTGAAGTTGAACTCAAGTTCCAGATTCCTGCGGCACGACGCACTGCGCTGCTCAAGGCACTTGATCCGAAAAAGTCTCAACAGATCCAGCTTCAAGCCAAATATTATGATACTGCCGACCGTCAACTGGCCCAGCACGGGGTAGCACTACGTCAGCGTCTGGAAGGTACACGCTGGGTGCAAACCCTGAAAGCTGCCGGTAAAAGCCATATTGAACGCTTTGAACATAATCATGATCTGGGGGAATTAACTGAATCTCCTGAACTGGATTTAAGTATTTATACCCAGTCCTCAGAAGCACAGGCGATTCTGAGCCATGCGCTCGGCAATCAGTCTGATCAGCTACAACTGCAATTCGAAACCGATATTGCCCGCACCTTGCGTGTAATTGAATACCAAGACACACAAATCGAAGTCAGTCTGGATATTGGGCAGATCCGTACCCGAGATGCTGAACAAGAGGTACATGAAGTCGAGTTTGAGCTAAAAAGTGGGTTGATACACAATTTATTGGCGTTCAGTTTTGAATGGGTCAAGAAATATCAGCTCTGGCTCGATGTACGTAGCAAGGCAGAAATCGGTAATTTATTGGCCACCTCACAACGCGTGAGCCCGGCCACCTTCGCCAAAGAGTTCCAGATCAGTAAAAAAGACAGCGCTGGTAAAACCCTATGCAGTCTGATTGCGCAGCAGATGCAACATTTATTGCCAAATATCGCCGCGATTTCAGCTCAGGTTGCACAGCAGGAACATATTCAGCAGGCTCAACTGGCACTGGATCAGCTATATCTCACTTTGCTGCTGTTTAAAGACTGGCATCCGCAGCTTTCGGACAAATGGGCACATCAAATGGCTGCCTTTAAGCAGCAGTTCGAGCATTTACAACATTTGCAGCATATGCAAAACAGCTTGGCCAGCTTCCTGCAAAATCCGACCACTGCGGAAAATCTGAGTAAAGATATTCTGTATGCTCAGGAAAAACTGGGCAATCTAGTCAAATCAACGCAAAATGTGCATCATTATCTGGAGTTATTGACTTTTAGTTTAACTGAAGATGAACATGCTGCTCTGGATTTAAAAACTGCTGCACAAACCACGCTGCAACAACAGTATAAAGTGCTGCAAGAACAGATGAACCAGACTGAAATTAACAATTTTGAAAGTCTGGATCAATTGGCAAGCCGGATTCAGGAACTCAAATTCAGCTTTCCGATCTTAACCACAATCTATGACGTCAAAAACTTGCAGAAGTACAGCAAAGCACTGAATGATGCACAACTTGCAGCCGGTGAATATCAAACCTTGGCTTCTTCGGCAGTGTATATTCAGCAAACTGAACTGGAAGCGAGTGACTGGTTTGTATTAGGTTGGCTGACTGCTAAACAGGAAGTCTATGCCCAGAAACTGCTTGAGGCGACAGAACAGTTCCTGGTGAGCCGTAAATTCCTCAAATAAATATCTTTAAGAATATTTTAAAGCACGCTCCCTCTACGGCGTGCTTTTTTTGTTGCAGAAGCACATCACACCATGGCTAATCTTTGAGCTATATTGATCTGTATAACCTACATCGAGAAGGAATGACCCGATGGCAGAAATAGAGCTTAAATTCCAGATTCCGTCACCGTCACGTGCACAATTTGAACAGGACTTCCAGAAGCTTCAGCCGACTCGGCATCGTTTATGTGCGCGCTACTTCGATACTGAAGCACAACAACTCCAACAACATCAAATCGCCTTGCGACAACGTCTAGAAGACCAGCAATGGATTCAAACCCTGAAAGCACCTACTGAGCAGCAATTTGAACGTTTTGAACTTGAACATACATTAAAAAGCCCACCTGAAAGCTGTGATTTTCAGTTATATCGCAAACACAAACCGGCAAAAAAGATTCTGAAACAGGCGCTTGGTGATTTGGATATACCGCTTATTCTGCAATTTGAAACAGATATCGCGCGTTATGTACTGACCGAAACACATCAAAATAGCCAGATTGAGATTGCCTTTGATGTAGGGGAAATTCGCCATAAGGATCAAGCCATTGATATTTATGAAGTCGAATTTGAGCTAAAATCCGGTCAATTGAGCGAATTGATTGATTTCATTCGGCCATGGATTCAACGTTATGATTTATGGCTGGATACGCGGAGTAAATCGGAACGCGGTTATGCCCTATTACAGGGTGAAGAAAGTCTGCCTGTGCAGCATCAGCTGCCATTAGAACTTGAGCAGAAAGATCAGATTGCTACTATTTTAAAGAAAATCGTAGCCAACTGTCTGGCTCATCTTTTTCCGAATGCAACTGCGATTGCCGCTGATCATTATAACAACGATCATGTGCATCAGGCACGTGTCGCGATCCGGCGCTTACGCAGTGCCTTTAAAATTTTTCAGTCTGTGACTGAACATGTACAGCCAGAATGGCCGGAACAGCTGCGAGATATTTTTCAGCAACTGGGTTCTACCCGAGATCGCGATGCCCTTGCAGAAAGTCTGATTCCGCAACTGGAAAAAGCCGGCTCACCCTTATTAAAATTACCACCACACCGACAAAAACAGCCAGATATTAGCGCGCTGTTCAGACAAACAGCTACAGTGGACTTGATACTGCAACTACTCAGCTTTAGTCAGGAAAAAACGCATAGCAAAGCCAAATCTTCGCATAAAATTTTGTGTAAAGGTTTGAGCAAGTTACATCAGCAAATTTGTCAGGATGCCGAAAACTATCAGGAACTGGATATTGAATCGCGGCATCGCACCCGTAAACGGGTGAAACGCTTGCGCTATAACGTAGAATTTTTACAGAGTTTATTTCCTGAAAAGGATGTGAAAACTTATCTGAAAGCCCTAAAACCCTTACAGGAAAGCTTGGGGCATTATAACGACCTGTTTGTGGCAGACGAACTGTTTAGACCGTATGTCAAGCAAAATAGCAAAGCCTGGTTTGTGCTGGGTTGGATAAGCGCGGAACAGCAGCGTTTGTCGAGTGAAGCAGCCGAGCGTTTACAGCAGTTTGCTGAAAATACCAAACCCTTCTGGTAAAACCGGGCTAGCGATATTTACCAAACACTTTCCAGGTATTATTATCGGCCAGAGGGTCATTATAACTATCACTGCGTTGCTTACGTGGTTTATCACGGGCATCGATCAGCTCAAAATGTGGCTCGACACTCAGCACGATACCATTCACATAAAAACGGGTACGTGTATATTCACTTTGACCATGCTGAAACACATAAGTACGTAAGTCTACAAATTCGCGGTGTGCCACCAAAGCCGCGGTATCGTCACTGTCGAGCCAGTGTCGCATGGCTGCGATCTGTTCGGGTTCAAACTGCCCGCATTTTTCAATCAGGCTGGCCACACCACGAAAAGTTTTAGATTCTTTGGCCCGGGTTTTATTTAGCCTGATTCGGTCAACATGAAAATAAAACAGCGGCAAGTTTAAATGACTGGGAAGATGGATAGCATCTAGGGTTTCATCGTCCATGAAAGGTTGGAACAGATCCTGCGCCCTTTCAATCAGACCAAGCCACTGGGTGTAATATTCTTCGACCTGCGATTTGGTTCCATAATAAATCGGCAGACCTTCGACATTGGCCAGATTTGCCGGTGGCCAGATATTCTGGCGCAATAAGGCAATATCACTTTTCAGACTTTGTACCGCAATCGCATCCTGCATGGCATTCACTTTTATATGCTTAGGCTATTTTTAGATTAAGGCAAAGGTTTAGTTTCTGCAAGGCTTTGCCTATAATTAGCCATTAAGATTTTATGATGGTCAGGAAAAATTCATGGTTCAAAAGATTGAAGCAACCGATGTAACCGAAGAAGAAGCGTTAAATGCGGCATTCTTTGAACGTGCTGATGAATTTATTCAACAAGCCAACGAGTTTTGTCGCGTAGAAAAAGGCTCGCAGGAAAAACCGAGTGATAAGCGCGGTCAAGTCAGTGCAGCCATGTTATTTGGTACTGCCCGTTTCAATACCTGGGTGGCAGCGAATAACTTTAAAGATGGCAACGAAATGCGCGATGCCAAAGATCAGGTGATGTCTTATATTATGCAGCAATTCCAAATGATGCTGGAAGATAACTATGATGAATACTGTGAACAGTTCGAAAACTATTTGCGTTTCCGTCACAATGAAGAGTTTCATGCCAACAAGCATAACCATGATCACAAGCACGATCATTGATTAAAATACGAAAAGCCCCTCGGGGCTTTTTTATTTGCTGTAATTTATCATCTTGACTTCGAACTGATTTTAGCCCCATATAAATTGAATAATAAATACACTAAAACAAGGCATAGCATGCAGCAACTTCCCTTCCCGATCATTGACCCACATATTCACCAATGGGATCCGTACAACACCCCACACGCGGCAGCATTTGCCGTAAAACTGTTTGGCAAATATCCTAAATTACTGGACAAAATGGTGCGGCTGCTCAAACCTAAAGATGTGATTGAGACCATTGGCCTGACCGAGCATCTGACCGCCCCTTATCTGCCTGCGAACTACAACAAAGATCTAGGGCATTATGAAGTCGAACAAATTGTGCATGTTGAAGCCAGCTGGCATGATCAGAAAGGTACAGGCGTGGTGGATGAAACCCGTTTTGTGGCCGGACTTTCTTTTGATCAGCATAATATCCAGCTCGGTGGCATTGTCGCTACGGCGGATCCGCGGCAGAAAAACTTTAAGCAATTGATTCAATTGCATCGCGAAGCTTCTCCAAAATTTCGCGGCATCCGTAAAATGGCTGCGGTACATCCAGACAAAGGCATTCATGCCTGGACCGATGAGCCGCATCTCTATCGCAACAAAGATTTCCTGAAGGGCTTTGAGGAACTGGCCCAGCAAGACTTAAGTTTTGATGCCTGGGTCTATTCGAGCCAGATTGCTGATGTGACTGCACTGGCTAAAGCCTTTCCTAAAACACCCATCGCACTAGATCACCTCGGTACGCCTGTCGGCTTATTTGGCAAGGTGGGCAAAGCTACAGGCAAGACCGAACAAGATCGCGCCCTGATATTTTCAAGTTGGCAAGATCAACTGGCTGAACTGTCCGAGTGCAGAAATGTATCGACTAAAATGTCTGGCCTGTTTATGCCCGTTCTAGGTCATGATTTTCATCAGCAGAAACGGTTAGCCAATAAACAGGAATTATTGGAACGTGCAGCTCCCCTGATTCAGCATGCTTTAGATTGCTTTGGTTCTGAACGCCTGATGTTTGCCTCCAACTTTCCAATGGACAGTGTCAGCAGCTCACTCGTGAATATCATTGATGCTTTTAGCGATATTGTGCAGGACTATGATGAAAACGCGTTAAAGCCAGTTTTTTATGAGAATGCCAAAGCATTTTATAAATTATAAGAAGCGTCTGGATTTTTAAAGAAAGAAGGAAAATACATATGCTCTGGGAGGAAATAATCGCGAGTCCCCGATCAGATAGGCTTTTCTATACTTGCTGAGCAATCTTTTCTAGTTTAATCCCATCATATTATTACCAACATATTATTCACTTCGCTTTTAAGAAAGATATCGCTGTTGGAGCAATATTAGTATCAGTTGGGATTTTCCTGTTTCTTTTTGCCACTTTCTGGTGGAGCTTACCCAGTGCTGTGCTATCTGGCGTTTTAGGTGGAATCCTGTTTACCAGAAAAGCGACTTAAATTAGAGCTTCTAATAACAATGAGAAGTAAAAAGTCCCCCTATTAGAGAGGACTTTTTTTAATGTAGATCAATTCTATGATTTTTTGATTTCTTTTCCATATTGATCGGCCATCACTTCGACCAACTGATCCAGCTTGATGTATTTTTTAATCACGGCATCAATGTCGGCTTTCGTCAGTTGGGCAATCGCCTGATCACGTTTTTCACGGTAAATCAGCTTACGATCTTTTTCCAGTTGAGGAACCAACATACTGTGAATACGGCGATCATCTTCCAGTGCATTGACACGTTTTTTCAAAATGCTGGCTTTGGCCGCTTCCACTTCCTGTTCAGTTACACCACGTGTTAACAGCTCATTGAGTACCTGATGCACCGTTTGAGAAACCTGTACAGATTTACCTGCGGTATAATTGGCACCCAGTGCCAAAGCACCTGAATCGGCCCATTCATTAAACTGAACATGGGCACTAAAACCGTAGACCAGCGCATTTTTTTCACGTAATTCCTGAGCCAAACGGGAAGACAGTTGAGAGTCACCCAGAATATGACGGAAGACTTGTAAAGCAGGTACATCTGCATGGTCTGCCCCCACCGGGAAGGTCAGCAATGCCTGATAACTACCGAACTCACGTTGTTCAGATAATGCATGAATTTTTTGGGCTGGATAGCTTCGATATTCTGATTTCAGGCGTTCATAAGGCTGTGCCGCTTTCCAGTCCGCGAAACTATTTTTCAGCATTTTCTGTATAGATTTTGGCTGAAATTCCCCAGTCACTGCAATGTGTGCATGATGCGTTTTAAAGAATTGCTGATACAAAGCGACCACTTGCTCACGAGTGGCTGCTTTAAACTGCCTGGTGGCCAGTTCAGGTTCAAAATGGAAACGAATGTCACCGGGTTGATACACTTCAATGGTTCGCGCCATAGTCAGGCTCGACACCGTATCTGGCTCGGTATAAGGACGATCCAGACTGGATAAGGTCTGACCCTTGATCAAGTCAAACTGGCTTTGCTCAAATGCAGGTTTTTTCAGTACATCAACCACATATTGGAAAAACTCTGCAAACTTCTCTTTTTTGGCACTGATCTGTATGTTCAGGCCATTACTCGATGGGCTGGCAGTCGCTGAACCGCCTACTTCGATAATTTTGTCAGCAATCTGCTGCAAGCTCTGGCTTTCCGATGAGCGCAGCATTAAATACGCGGTCAGATCCAGAATCTCGCCTTTATTCATCAGGCTTTGCGCAGTCCCAAAATCCAGAGAAATTGTGGCATACACCTTGTCATCGCGAATATTGGTTGGGAATAGCGCGTATTTAATGCCATTTTTTAACTTACCACGCTGAATCTGCTTGTCCTTGGCAGATAAATACTGCTTGGATTGCGCTACATACTGCTTCACTTCCGCCTGATAAACACTGACATCCTTTAAAGGCTCTTCTGTCTCAGCCTGTTGGTCCAGTGTTTTTTTCGGTGCTTCCGTCTGTGTCACTTCCTGCGCTTTTTTCTGATCTTCAGGTGTTGGCAGGATATTGCCAGAAATACGATATTCAGGTTTTAGAAAGCCTTTATAGACCTGATTGACCTGACTCACATTCAGGTTTTCAATCGCATTCAGATCTTTAAAATACTGGCTCCAGTCACCCGAATAAGCCACGGCATAATCACTTAAACGTGAACCTAATGCAGTCGCGCTATTTTTAATATTATCAGCCTGATTGCGGGTCAGGTTTTTAACTCGGTTTAATTCGGCCTCGGTAAATGGCTGGCTTTGCTCTACGCCTTGAATCAAACTTTGTTCCACAGTTTTTGGCTGATGATTGGGTGCATAGATCGCGCCCATAAACACCAGATTAAAGTCTTTATCTAACCAGGTGCTAGATTGCACCATGGTCGATTTTCCACTTTCCACCATGCTCTGATATAAATGCCCGCTCGGTTGCAAGGTATAGAGCGTCGGCGAAACAGCCAAAGCAGTCTTGATCTTTTCATCCGGACCATTCAGGTAAATATTGAATTTGGCCAGATCACTGCCCTTTTGCACAGTAAATTCACGCTGTTGAATCTGCTCAGGTTTTAAAGCCGGAACTTTCACTTGCGCCGGTACACTTCGCGATTGAATCGGACTGAAATGGCTATCAATCTGCTTTAATACTTCCGCCTTATCAAACTTGCCTGAAATCACCATAAAGGCATTATTCGGTGCATACCAGCTCCGGTAAAACTGGTTCAATTCCTGCATATTGATGGATTGCAGCTCATTCAGATCACCAATCGGTAAACGGCCCAAATACTGATTGCCATAAGCCGACTTAAACACCTGATCCATGAGTACTGAAAATGGCTGATCCAGACGAATTTCGCGTTCGCGTTTTACAATATCAATTTCGGTCGGTACATATTTTTCCTGAAGAACCAGCTGATCCATACGCTCGGCTTCAAGAAAAATCACTTCACTGAGCGCCGTTTTTTCAGGACGAATGACATTGGTATATTTGGTTGAATAATAATCGGTACTGGCATTGGTCATTAAGGTATATTGATCGAGCCGACGCTGAAATTCATCACCTTTGACATTTTTAGTGCCTTTAAAAGCCAAGTGTTCCAGCAGATGCGCCAGACCACCTTTTCCTTTAGGATCATTCAGTGAACCGGTCAAATACACCGTATTCATAAAAATTTTATTTTCTTTATCATTCGGTGCCAGGATAATTCGTAAACCATTATCAAGACGATATTCCTCCACATTCTGTTCAGTTTTCACCAAAACAGGTTGTGCAAAACTCAGCGCACTACAACCCGACAACAAAATCGCCAAGCTTAAATTCTTATAACGTACCAACATTATTCATCCAGATTTTAAATGTAAATTTTTATTCGCGCTCATTTTAGAGAATGATTCTTATTCTGAATAGTCTTTTCTAAATTGAATCATTAAAATAACATGCCGCCTTGCCTGACGACATGCATATCTATGTAATCAGAGATTAAAGATAAAGTTCAGCCTGCATATATAATTTGCCATAACCCGAAATTTCAATTCGTTCCTGATCTTGCAAAGCACAATAAAGTACACCACCGCGCGCTGATGCCTGATAAGCGACCAGTTCATTTTTACCCAGTTTGTCTGCCCAAAGCGGCGCAATTCCGGTGTGAATAGACCCTGTGACCGGGTCTTCATTGATTCCGTTACTCGGTGCAAAATAACGTGAAATACAATCATATTGTGTATCTTGCGAGGTAATCGCGACATCTAAAAAGCTATTCTGAGCAGTAATCGCGGTACGCTTGCCATTTAATTGTTTTAATAATTCAAAATCAGGTGATTCATCTAGCACATCCTGTACTGACTCATATTCGACAATATAACCTTGTGCATTCAGATAAACCTGCTTAAACGGTTTGCTCAATGCCTGTCTTAAGGCTTCAGGATATTCTGTGACGGCTACTGCGCGGCGAATTGGAAAGTTCATTCTGATCTTGCCATCTGTATCCTGATCAACCACAAAGATCCCCAGATCTTTCACATGAAACTGGATCGTTTTTGCCGTACCAAATTGATTGAATAATACAAAGCTGCTGGCCAAGGTTGCATGACCACAAAAATCCACCTCCTTGGTCGGGGTAAACCAGCGAATAGCATAATTTTCTGCATCAATTATTTTCACAAAAGCTGTTTCAGACAGATTATTTTCCAAGGCGATATTTTGCATCAGTTCATCTTCGAGCCAGTCCTCCAGCACAATCACCGCAGCTGGATTTCCTTTAAACAGTTCCGTGGTAAACGCATCGACCTGGTACATTTTCATTTTCTGAAGTCCTCAATATCACAATCTCTAGTTTAAAAGCTTTTTGCAAGAGTGAACTTGAATATGCTAATAATCTAACTAATCTAGCCACTTAAATACACCAATATAGTGAATGATGCGGTATGACCAACCCCCATCTTCAAAGTATTCTCCTAGAAAAATCCTATCGGCTAGGTAGGCTGAGCCTGCATGATGTACCTGAAAAATTGGCACCATCTGGCCTAAGGTTATTTAAATTCTCTGGTTTTGATATTTCTCTGGGCAAGGCTGTGCTGCATAAATACTCTGCGAGCTGATTCCCGGGCCGCATAACCAGCAAATGCATGATCTGTTTATTGGCAAGCTGATTGCGGCCTATGCCGATGATCAGTCTTCCGCGACAGTCACTGGCATTATCATGTAGTGAGTGAAGAATGGAAAAGTACTCATCATGTGACTGGTGTACAATTTTATAGCATTGGCAAGGCGGTAAGCGTTGATGATTCGGACTTATGATTTTTTAAATGGGACATAAACAAAAATTATCCCGGATGAGCAGATAATATCTGCAAGCCCAGAGCATCTGAAATTATGCTACTTTATTCTCAATCTTCATTTGGTCTGATGCGCTATGATGCCTTTTAAAATTCACTGTATTGATGTCCAGAACTCGCTGCAAAATTATATCTGGTTGCTGGAACATACGGCTTCTCATCAGGTCGTAGTCATTGACCCGACCGAAGCAGGATTGGTGCAAGATTATTGTGCCGAACACGGTTTAATCTTAAGTCAAATCTGGTTAACGCACTGGCATAAAGACCATATTGGCGGTGTGCCCGGCTTAATTCAGGGACAAAATCTGCCTGTTTATGGCCCGCGTGCAGAACTCAGTAAAATTCCGTTTATCACGCATCCACTTGAGCATGAAGAACAGTTCAGCTTTCATGGGGCAGATGTTCAAGTGATCGCAGTACCAGGCCATACATTAGGCCATATCGTTTACTTCATTGATGCGATTGATGTGCTGTTCTGTGGCGATACTTTATTTGCCATGGGCTGTGGCCGGGTTTTTGAAGGTACTTATTCACAGATGTATCATTCACTGTCACGTCTGGCAGCCTTACCGCCGCGTACGCAGGTCTATTGCACGCATGAATATACCCTGTCGAATGCCCAGTTTGCCAAACACGTCGAACCGGACAATCAGGCAATTCTGGAACGCTTCGAGCATATCGAACGCTTGCGTATGTTAGGCCAGTGCACGCTGCCAAGTAGCATTGAAGATGAATTACAAACCAATCCTTTCCTGCGTGCGGATAGTGTGGAAGAGTTTCAGCGCTTGAGAACCCTGAAAGATCAGTTCTAGAGTTAAAGATCCATGTTAAAGAATCTGGTGACTTTGCGCATAAGCATCCAGTTCGTCTTGAGTGACGACACGCACTGCCTGCATTTCGTCAACACGTACCAGCAGCAAACCAGCTAAGGCCGGTTGATAACGACGTGCACTACCAAACGGCGTATAGGCTACTTTCGATTGCACTGTAAAATTCAACCAGTCCTCATGTCCCAGCATCACAGCAACCGGATCTAAGCCCTGTTGCTGCATCCATTCAATTTTCTGATTCACATTGTGTTCAATCGTCAGTTCAGTCATGGCAATCGTATTTAATTCAAGAATTACATTTTTGATAGTATAGGGCATGCATCTCAAACGATAGCTCAGAAAACCAGCAGCTGCTAATGATCCGATTAAATAATCAATGCAAGCTTAATATGCCGATGCTTCGGCATTCCCTTATTCTTACATTTTATGGCGTTGATAAAGTTCAAATTTAGATCAATAGCAAAATAAGCCTTTGAAATTAAAGTATAATTAAGTTTATTTACATGCTATAAAAACTTAATATTTAGTTACAACCTATTCAATATTATAAAAATCATTTACTTAAGTCATAAACTGCTTCTTTAGCGAGCATACGATGTTCACTAAACATTCAAATTAGATTAAATTAATTAAATATGGGAATTTGCCCTTTAAAACAAAATTTCTCACCCTTATTTAAGATAGAACAATGATGAAGGAGTGATCTCGTGAAAAAAGTGGTTAAAGCTAAAAATCTGATTGCATTTCGACTATGGTTAGAAAAATTAGGATATTCCGTTCGCACCCTGGCTGATGATCGTGGTTTCAGTTTCAGTTTCAAAAAAGAATACGGTCTGGTCACCTGTGATCTGGCCGGCAATGCACTCGCGATCCAGCTGGGTGAGGAATTTGAAGATCATTTAAAAGCCTGATGCAGGTTATTTTCAATCAAAAAAATAAATAAATTATTCCACTGATTCAGCAACTCTATTCTCCAATCTTTAGCCCGTTTCGATGGGCTTTTCTTTTTATCTTGATTAAATAAATTTCAGGCAATAAAAAAGCAAGGCATCAGCCTTGCTTTAATATGATGGTGGGGACGGAGAGACTCGAACTCTCACACCTCGCGGCGCTGGAACCTAAATCCAGTGCGTCTACCAATTTCGCCACGTCCCCATCAGGGTACCAACTTAGCGTTGGATTTTTCAAACTTTGGCAGAGGATCAAGGACTCGAACCTTGACGAACGGTTTTGGAGACCGTCATGCTACCATTACACCAATCCTCTACTCGGCCAGTTTACTCAATTGCTTAAGTAAATTGGTGGGGACGGAGAGACTCGAACTCTCACACCTCGCGGCGCTGGAACCTAAATCCAGTGCGTCTACCAATTTCGCCACGTCCCCAATGGCTGTGTATATTATAGAGATAGACCGTCATTGACAAGCGATTTTACAAGCAATCACATTCTATTCCGCTAGAAATTAAACAGTTAATTATATTTTTTTACTTTTGATAAAATTTATCAAGACAATTTGACTCTTTGAAGACGAAACCACAAATTCAGTATTTTAAAAGGTCTCAGCTTTATTTTGTGTCATAAAAACCAAAATGTATAAAGAACAAACTACAGATCAAGCCTTATATTGTATGGCCTCAGCATTCAAAATAAGGCAACCATGCTTTTTATATAACTTCCGTCACACACGTTCTATCAAGCAAAATAAAGATTTAAGAATAAGATCAATGAAAATTGCTGTATAAAATTTCAGGCAATAAAAAAGCAAGGCATCAGCCTTGCTTCAATATAATGGTGGGGATAGAGAGACTCGAACTCTCACGCCCAGAAGGCGCTGCGACCTGAACACAGTGCGTCTACCAATTCCGCCATATCCCCATGGCTGTGTATATTATAGCGATCAGACCCGATTCACAAGCAATTCTGTAGCAGGAAAATACTTTTATATCAAAATTTAAGCAATTAATTCAGTATTGCGTAAATACTGACCTATTTGCACTGTTGTCGCCTAGTTTCATCGAGACAGATCAAATCAATACGCACCACAGGAGAATCACATATTCAAATTTAGACTTTAGCTGACTTGGATAATATCAATTATTGCATCTAATAAAACAAAGTTTCCTGAAGTTCTGCCCTTTCCTGAGCATTGACCCGTTTTCTAACGTTCTTTAACAGACTAAACCTATGCGTAAAAGACAGCAAAATTTTACAGCTTAAAAAAGCTGGTATAAATTTCAGGCAATAAAAAAGCAAGGCATCAGCCTTGCTTTAATATGATGGTGGGGACGGAGAGACTCGAACTCTCACACCTCGCGGCGCTGGAACCTAAATCCAGTGCGTCTACCAATTTCGCCACGTCCCCATCAGGGTACCAACTTAGCGTTGGATTTTTCAAACTTTGGCAGAGGATCAAGGACTCGAACCTTGACGAACGGTTTTGGAGACCGTCATGCTACCATTACACCAATCCTCTACTCGGCCAGTTTACTCAATTGCTTAAGTAAATTGGTGGGGACGGAGAGACTCGAACTCTCACACCTCGCGGCGCTGGAACCTAAATCCAGTGCGTCTACCAATTTCGCCACGTCCCCAATGGCTGTGTATATTATAGAGATCATTTCCAGCTGACAAGCCGTTTATAAGAAAAAAACACTCGTTTGATTAAATAAGAAACAATCCCGATTTTATTGTATTTTTCTCATTCGATTTCAGTCACTAAGTAGTATTTAACCGCTTTAAAATCTGCCAACCGATGCTGTTTTTGCTTGCCTAGCATCAGCGCTAACAACTTTTCAAAAATCTGAATTTGTTCAGGCAACTCAACTTTTAGGCGCTGACAATGTAAAAACGCCCAATCCAGATAGTCAGTTGCCTGCAAGCGCTGTCCACTCAGCCATTCATAAAAAATCACGCCCAAAGCATAAACTTCGCTCTGCAAGCTTTTGGCTTTTCCTTGGAATAATTCCGGTGCCATATAACGTGGTGTCGCATTAAGCTTATGAACTTCAAGCTGATCCAGAGGCTGGACGTGTTCAAAATCAAGTAGACATACCCTACCCTGATCATCAACAAAATGCTCCCGCTTTAAATCCGCATGCAAATAACCCAGCTGTTGCAGGCAGATTAAAGGTTCTACCGCTTGCAGCAAATGTTGTCGAATCTGCGTTACAGAAAGTTGATCTGGCATGATCTGAAAATGTGCTGGTGCATCGACCAGAATCAAAGCCTGCTCAAATTGTTCATGTTGAATGGTGAATGGCTGTTGAATGATTTGATGCGGAAGGAAAAAGTTCAGATCACTCGAACGGCTATGCGTTTGATAAAAATTCAGCTCCTGCTGCAAGCCCAGCTTTGCATGCGGAGATGATATTGAGCTGTCAGATTTAGTCGACACTTGAGTTTTTAGCCAGAATGCGGGCTGACCCGCAGCATAATACAGGCGTCGGCCAAAACTCAGACTGCGGGTTTTGGTTCTTGGTTGAAAATCGAAAGTATCAAGATGATCTAAATTAAGTGGTTGCAATATATTCAGGCTTTGGATCAGCAGTATATTGATAATTTAGCAGCTCCAGACAATGCTGAATAGTTTTCCCCACCCGTTCCTGAGTCTCAATTAAGGAAATTTTTGGCCAAGTGGCCCGTTCGCCTTCGCGCTGCAAGATTTTAAAGAGATAGGGCCGTGGATTTTGCAGCATATAGCTATAGTGGCGCAGGCTATATTTACCGACAATATTCACATCGCCATAATAACGCTGATCGACCACCCCATAGCCGTGATCGAGTATACGGCGTACAGGTGGCAAGCTTCCGGCATGTTCCCGGGCAAAATCCATCATTCCTTTGGTAATCACCGCACCCTGACGGCGTACAATCCGTTGTGGCCAGCTTAAGGTACCTTTGCGGAAACGTGCAACATCATCTTGCATAAATGGCACGATATGCGGATTGACCTGGCTGGCAATGGTGTAATTGATATTGTATAACCGGGCCATTTTTTCCTGCGGGAAATCACTGCGTACACTGCCATCGACCCAACGTGTTGCTCCCATATAAGGGGTATATTCACCATCATAACGCTTACTGGTCAAACGTACTGGCGGAAACAGAATAGGGACTGCACAAGAGGCCAAGACCGCACTCCAGACCAGCACATCCGGAGAAGTATAGGCATTTAAAATACGGGCATCCTGTGCTGAATCATAAGGGGCAACAGCAATATTGATATGCAGACCTGAGGTTTTGAGTGCTTCTTCAAAGGTCAGATCGCCTAAATTTTCGACCAGAAATTTTTTCAGATATTTGACATCTGCCAGACCTCCATTGCCTTTCAGCAATTCACTCATGGTTCGGAAATGAAACGCCTCATGAAAGAAATTATGTCCCTTCAAGAGATCGACATACTGCGAGGGTTTGGATACACCCAGCATTGCCGTCATGATGGCACCTGCACTTGAACCCGACATGACCTTTGGCAATAAATCCTGCTCTATCAGGGCCTTACAAACACCGGTATGAAACAGACCCAAGGTCGAGCCACCGGAAAACATCAAGGCTGGCTGACCATAAGCACGCTGACAGCCTTTAAAAAATTCAATTTTTTCTTCCATATTTAAGCAGCTACAGTCTGTTGAAGCGATATGTGCCAGCCCCTGACTAACCTGCTCCACATAATCTTCAATAATTCTTTTGGTGCCGACATAGGCTTCGGTGAACAATAAAGGATGGGCAATATTGGCGATATCGTAACTTAGACCTTCGCGCAGAATATACATCAGGTCGTGGGTACGTTTCTGTTGTCTATAGCGTCTTAATTTACCCAAACGATGCGCAATAACTTCTGCATCAAAATAGGGAGAACTATTGTCGAATTTCCATTCTTGCGCCCCGGATTCTTCATCTATTTTTAGCGCAATATATTTCCATTCCTCATAGGACTCAGCTTGTTGCAGCTGCTGCTTGAGTTTTTTAATACGATAGGCCTGATGTGGATTAATGTCCTGAGTAAAATCTTTAAACAGCATCTGCCTTCTTCCCTATATTGTATTTTTCATTCATCTTGCACTGCGTAGAAAATATGCACCGATCTGTTCATAACAACAATAGCGAAAATTCTCTGCTTTAAGCAAATTATCACACTTTTCAGGCTTTGACTGTGAATTTTAGGGTGATAGTATCCTAGACATAATTTTAAATCTGTAATGCTGAGATCATGGCGAAAATTGAGTTACCTGACAATATCTTGAATACCCTTTCGACTGTTCTGCTGCAACTTCAGCAAAGCCTGCCCGAGCTGAAACATGCTCCTGATTTTTCTGCACATGCCTATAAATGGCAACAGGGTGAACTCAAGCCCATTCATCAGCTTAGACAGATGGAACTGGCCGATTTAAAAGGGATTGAGCGACAAAAAGAAAAAGTCATCCAGAATACTTTGCAGTTCTTAAATGGCTTGCCTGCCAATGATGTCTTGCTGACTGGTTCGCGTGGCACCGGTAAATCCTCTATCGTTCGTGCCCTGCTGACCGAATACGCAGCGCAAGGTTTACGCCTGATTGAGATTGAACGCGATGACTTGTCAGAACTTCCGGAAATTCAAAAACTGATTGCAGACCGTCCTGAAAAGTTTATTGTCTATTGTGATGATCTGGCCTTTAATGCAGAAGATGAAAATTATCGCAGTTTAAAAAGTGTATTAGATGGTTCATTGCAATCGGGTTCGAGTAATTTTGTGATTTATGCGACCAGTAACCGCCGCCATTTACTGCCAGAATTTATGCATGAAAATACGCCTGTCACCCGGGTCGATGTTCCGCAATATACTGAGCTACATCCTCAGGAAGCAATTGAAGAGAAGATTTCGCTATCTGACCGTTTCGGCTTATGGCTGTCTTTTTATCCAATGGATCAGAATTTATATCTGGAAATTGTAGAGCATTATCTTAAAAAGGCTGAGATGGAATTGACCCCGGAAACCCGAGCCGAAGCCTTGCGCTGGTGTCAGGCACGCGGTCAACGTTCGGGACGTGCCGCGTATCAGTTTTCCAAGCACTGGATTGGGTCGCAGCAGTTAAAAATCCTATAATCCCGTACAATTTCGCTATCAATTCACAACTATTGATAGCGTCTTTTCTTATTCTTAAAACAACTAAAACGATGACAACAATGTTCAATAAAATATTTATAAGCCTATTTTCTGATTTCAACTACCGCAATCTATGCGCAAACGAATGGGTCGGTTCAAAAAGCATCCGACTGTCAATCCGATCTTTTTAATGGAAACTTTTGCTCAAAAACAAATATTGCCCAATATCGACATGCTTTAAAAACATCAAAAGCAAATTTTAATTAACCCGAATCCTGCTTAAGCCGATGATTCCTTAATTTGAATTGTTGGCTTATTTCGATGGGTTAATTGATATGCACATAGTGAGGCGTAAATTCCACTCAGAAATCCATGAAGACTACGTGCTTTA
>NZ_VPCG01000043.1:0-21982 GCF_013418355.1 Acinetobacter sp. YH12151
GTCATGAGAAAGCCCATATAAATGGGTAATGTACAAGTTGCTGTAGAAGCATGTTTAATTCGTCTGATCACAGATACTTTATAAAGTATTTTAATACTTTTTTGAATCCGTCAATGCGTAAGTCCTAGATTCTTTGAATATTGCGCATTTTTTTATCTTCCTGACCATTGCCTGTGGCGGACTGAGCAAGGTTCTGGATCGCACGACGTCAACCCTCAGGGAGGAATTCAATATTCAGCTCATACCACATACGCAGGTCATGATCATGACCATTGAGGAAGGGGTGGAGATGCTATTGCCGATTCTATTGATTGTGGCGGTGCTGACTTATCGCAAGGTACTGAATCAAGCGCATTAAAAGACAGATTAAATCTAAGGAAGATGCCTATTTGTGTGTGCATCTTTTTTTTGCACTGCTGTTTTTATGTATATTTCGGGTGCGAAAAAATATGGATGTGGTGCACTTGTTTTTGACGCTGAAATAACAGGAAAATGACCACTAAAATGAAGATAATTAACAAGGTTAAGCTGAATATTTCGACACAAAAATACAAGTGTTTATGCTATAATTTAGGGCTGTATTTTAGTTTTTAACTCAGTCGTTTGAGTTAATGATTTTGCTAGTTTTACGACATATAAATACAAGCCAAAACTGGCTTGTAGAATAAGGAGTATGCATGAGCGTATCGGAAATTAGACCGATTGCCATTGAGGATGAACTTAAAAGCTCATATCTCGATTATGCGATGAGCGTGATTGTGTCACGTGCATTGCCCGATGTACGAGATGGTTTAAAACCTGTTCATCGTCGTGTGCTTTTCGCAATGCACGAATTAGGCAATGACTATAACAAAGCTTATAAAAAGTCTGCACGTGTCGTCGGTGACGTGATCGGTAAATATCACCCGCATGGTGACTATGCCGTATACGAAACCATTGTACGTATGGCACAAGATTTCAGTTTGCGTTACCAGTTGGTCGATGGTCAGGGTAACTTTGGTTCGGTCGATGGCGACAGCGCAGCAGCGATGCGTTATACCGAAGTGCGTATGCGTAAACTGACCCACGAACTCTTGGCGGATCTTGAAAAAGATACCGTCGAGTGGGAAGACAACTACGATGGCTCTGAGCGTATTCCTCAGGTGATGCCCACCCGTGTACCGAACTTACTGGTTAATGGTGTAACCGGTATTGCAGTGGGTATGGCGACCAATATGGCGCCGCATAACATGACTGAAGTTGTGAATGCGTGTCTGGCCTATGCCAATGATCCCCAGATCAGCATCGAAGGGTTGATGGAACACATTTCTGGTCCGGACTTCCCGACAGGCGGTATTATTTACGGTAAATCGGGCATCGTGGATGCCTACCGTACCGGTAAAGGCCGTTTACACATCCGTGGCAAGTATCACTTCGAAGAAGATCCAAAGAATGGCCGTACCACGATCGTGTTTACGGAAATTCCATATCAGGTCAATAAAGCAAAAACCATTGAGCGTATTGCTGAACTGGTTAAAGAGAAAAAACTGGAAGGTATTTCCGAGCTGCGTGACGAGTCTGACAAAGACGGTATGCGTATCGCGATTGACTTGAAACGTGGCGAAAACGCCGAAGTGATCGTGAACAACCTGTTCCAGAATACGCAACTTGAAAACTCTTTCAGCATCAACATGGTCTGCCTGGACAATGGCCAGCCTAAACTGATGAACCTGAAAGATATTATTGCAGCGTTTATCCGTCACCGTCAGGAAGTGGTAACGCGTCGTACCATGTTCGAATTACGCAAAGCGCGTGAACGTGGTCATATCTTGGAAGGTTTAACCGTTGCTCTGGCGAATATTGATGCCATCATCGAAACCATCAAAAGTTCTGCAAACCCGGCTGAAGCGCGTGAGCGTTTGCAGGCAGGTGAGTGGGCAGGTGGCGGTGTATTGGCATTGCTAGAAAAAGCTGGCTCAGTTTCTGTACGTCCGGATGAGATTGAAGGTGAAGACCCAAGTCGTCCGTTTGGTCTGGATGGCGATATTTATCGTCTGTCACCAACCCAAGTCAATGCGATTATGGAACTGCGTCTGCATCGTTTAACCGGTCTTGAACAAGACAAGTTACATGCTGAATATAGTGAAATTCTGGCGCAAATTGCTGAACTGACTGCAATTTTAAATGACTTTAATCTGTTGATGAATGTGATTCGCGAAGAGCTTGCGTTAATTCTGCAGCAATATGGCGATGCACGTAAAACGTCGATTGTTGAATCACGTATCGATTTCTCTCGTGAAGATCTGATTCCTGAAGAGCAAATGGTGCTGACGGTTTCAAAAACAGGCTATGCGAAAACTCAACCATTGTCTGATTACGCCGCACAGCGTCGTGGTGGCCGTGGCAAGTCTGCGACCAGCATGAAAGAAGACGATTACATTCAACATCTGATTGTGACGTCAAGTCATGCGACGGTACTTTGCTTTACCAACGTTGGTAAAGTCTATCGTCTGAAAGTGTATGAAGTGCCACAAGCATCACGTGGTGCCAAAGGTCGCCCAATGGTGAACTTGTTGCCATTAGACGAAAACGAGACCATTACCGCAATTTTACCGGTGATTGATGCACCGAAGAAATTCAAAGAACGTCTGGCGGACTTCAAAGCCTTCGTAAAAGCCAATGCTGCACAACTGCAAAGCAATGAAGTGATTAATGGTCACTTTACAGCACTTGAAGCGGCACTTGCTGAATCTGAAGAGGGTGCGGATGATATTTCTGATGCACTTCGTGTTCAATTGAAAGAGCTAGGTTTAGAACTTTCAACGACCGATCTTGATGATGACATCATCAATGATTTTGCACAGCAGGCTGAAGCGGTTCGTAAAAACTTCTATGTGTTTATGGCGACTGAATACGGTACGATTAAACGTGTAGAACTTGAACAGTTCTCGAATGTGCGTTCAAACGGTTTACGTGCGATTGAACTGAATGGCGATGACACTTTAATTGGTGTTGCGATTACTGACGGCGAACAGCAAATCATGTTGTTCTCGAACGAAGGTAAAGCCATTCGCTTTGCAGAAACTGATGTACGTTCAATGGGTCGTTCAGCCAAAGGTGTGCGCGGTATGCGCGTGACCATCGGTGCAGCAGCCTTGCTGGAAGAAAGCGAAGAAACTGAGATCGAGTCTGATGATGAAGATGCTGCAGATTCAGCATTGATCAGCCGGATTGTATCTTTAGTTGTTGTCCCTGAAACTGGCGAAGTATTGTGTGCTTCTGAAAATGGTTATGGTAAACGTACCCCGGTGGATGACTTCCCGACCAAGAAACGTGGCGGTAAGGGTGTGATTGCACTCAAGACCTCAGAACGTAATGGTCAGTTGGTCGGTGCAGTAGCGATTGATGCATCTAAAGAGCTGATGTTAATTTCCGATGGCGGTACTTTGGTTCGTACCCGTGCCTCTGAAGTGGCTCAAACCGGTCGTAATGCACAAGGTGTTCGTCTGATCCGTCTCGGTAATGAAGAGTTACTGGTTGGTGTGGTTTCAGTTGAAGCTGTTGAAGAAGATGAGTTTGTTGAAGCGATTGAAGGTGAAGAATCTTTAGTAGCAGAAACAGATGTAGCGACTGAAACAGATACAGTAGCTGAACATGTTGAAAAAGATGGTGAAAACTCAGTAGAAGAATAAGTGTTCTATTGATAAAAAGGGCGCTTCGGCGTCCTTTTTTATAAATCTTGACTGAATGAAGGTAAGCGATGAAAACCCAATCAATGTTGTTAGCGGCAGCAGTTGCATTAAGTGGCTGTAACTCAATGGACAATATCCCAAACCCAAGTCCTGAGCAGGAACAGGCAGCACAGCTGGCCTATGAGGATTTGCGTGATGGGAAGTATGACGAGTTTCTGGATCAGCTAGAGCCGCAATTGCAAACACAGTTTAAGGACAACGAAAAGCTGATGAAACGCTTTTCACGTTCAATTCCGAAAGGTGAATATAAGTCTAAAACTTTAATGACCAAGCAGATTGAAGAAGCAACCAACCAGCCTGGCCAATATAAGATCAGCTATGAAATTGCCTATCCAAATAATCTGGTGCAGTATGATGTCAGTTTCGACCAGCCGAATGGTAGCAACAAGATTCGTAATTTTAATATTCAGGTCTTTGGCGAATCTTAATCCATAAGTTGATGGCAGCATAAATCCAATGCTTTATCTGCTTTGACTCACTTGAATCAAACGTCGATAAGCCAAGAAAAAACATAAACTGCCTATCAGCCCCAGATATATCAGTTTAGGCAAAATCAGTGCGGTCGGTACACCCATCTGATTCAGTTGAATAAACATCTGCACCATTTGGGTAGAAGGCAGTATCTCAGCGATCACTTGCATCCAGATGGGCATAGCTGCATGTGGCCAGGCAGCACCGGATAAAAAAAATAGAGGGATAGAAGTAAAAACAATTACATGTCCAGCGCGTTCCGGCATATCCAGAAAACTGGCAAATAGGCAGGTGATTCCAATCACAGTGTAAACGAAAACCGGCACAGCCAGCAGCATGCCGAATAGGTTACCCCCTCGCGGATAATCAAATAACCAAAAGGTAAATCCAAATAAATAAAAACAACCCAGACAGCCAATGCTCAATATCGCTAAACATAGCCCAATCAACGCATTTGAGTTTAACTGCACTTTTCTTTCGCGGTACACCAGAATCAGCATATTCAAACCTAAAAAAATGGTCTGATGAATGATGAGAGGGGCGACCGCAGGAAAGACATAACTGCCATAGCCGGAGAGCGGATTAAACAATGGAATCTGATGCACTGATAGGGCAGGAGAAAAATCTGAAACCTGGCCAAAACGTTCAGCATAGTCTGCCAAGGTCTGCTCAAGAGAGGTCGCTAAACCGATCCCCATCTGTTTGGTGACTAAAAAATTGGCAGCACTTAAGTACAGTCCTATTCCACCCGTTTCACCATGCCTTAACGTTTGCGATAAATTGTCCGGTAGCAGCAAAATCCCATCCGCTTGTTGCGATTCAACCCATGTTTTGGCTTCGGCGAAATTGCTGGTAATCGCCTTGATTTCAACATCCGGGCTTTGACGGACTTGGCTAATAATCCGCGCGCTCAAGTGACTTTGTTCTGCATCAACAATAATAATCGGTAAGGCTTCGGCTTGCTGTGCCTGATAAGCAAAGGGATAAAAGAAGCTATAAAACACCACTGATAAAATCAGCGTGGTAAAGATAGCGCCGTGGCTGGCAATATCTTTAAAGCTGCGCAGATAATAAAACCAAAGGGATTTCATCAGGCTGCTCCTTTGGCTATTTTCTTGAGAAAAATATAGGCTAGCAGTGCGTACACCACCACATAGGCCAGCAAGATCCATACAGCTTGCAGTGAGATCTGCACTGGACTGCCAATCATCCATTGTTCAGTTTGTAATTTGGCATAAGGAGTAAAGGGGATAATATTGGCCCAAAACTGGGTGAATAGGGGTGCATTATTTAAAGGTAAAGTCACCCCGGCAAAGCTCAATGATGACCCACCATATACAGCAATCAAGCCGAAAGATTTACTTAAATCTTGGGTGGTCAGCACCACCGCAGCGCTTAAAAATGCATAGGCGCTATACAGCAGCAATTGTGCCAATAAAATCAGACCAAGCGAACCGGCAACAAACCAGCCGCGAATTTCAATCATCCAAAACATCCACGCCCAAGTCCATAGACTAAAAATAGCCACATAGACCAGATTTTTAGACACTAAAGCCATCCAAATGGATGAGTTGCTAATCCAGCTTGTTAAGGTCTGCCGCTTCAGTTCCTGACCGACGGAAAATGCCACACAACAACACAGCAGTAAATGCAGAACTGCGAGAATGACATAAGGTTCTAGATATAACTCATAATTCAATTGCGGATTATACAAAGGTGAGATTTTGATCTGTGGTGTCGGTGCTTGGATATAGGGCAGTCGATTCACCAGATAGTGCTGTTCAGTAAACTCAGCCAGGGCTTGTAAGGTACTCACCAGCATGGCTGAAGAAATTGTATTGCCGATACTGAAATAACTCTGGTTAAAGGCAATGCTAATTTCTGCATCCTGAGCACGAACAAAACGTTGTTCGGCACCATTTGGAATAT
Source organism: Acinetobacter sp. YH12151 (assembly GCF_013418355.1). Lineage (NCBI taxonomy): Bacteria > Pseudomonadati > Pseudomonadota > Gammaproteobacteria > Moraxellales > Moraxellaceae > Acinetobacter > Acinetobacter sp. YH12151. The sequence continues at coordinate 6,132 of NZ_VPCG01000043.1, forward strand.
GGATATAACCCCAAATTTTATTTTTATTCAGTAGGCGTTCAACTTCAGCAGCTTGCTCGGATACCGTTTCAATTTTAAGGGTATGATTGAGCGAGACATGTCGATAGATGCTTTGGCTGAACGCACTTCGGTCTTGATCAATAATGGCAATCGGTAAATGAGTAGGCTTGCCCTGCGCAAACATGCTGCTGAATAAAATAATTACTAGAGCAGGTGCCAGCGTAACCAGGCACAGATCCCATTTTTCTCGGAGCAAATAGCGTAGTTCGCGCCATATACCCAGCCACATTAGGGTGTCTCTTTAAGTTTAAATAATACGCTCATACCGACTTTCAGTTCAGGCATGGTTTGTGTCGGTAGCAAATGCAGTTTAAAACTTCTCACATCATAGCCGCCGGTTTGGCGGGTGGTTTTAATGGTGGCAAACTCACCCTCAGCGCTAATACTTTTGATCTGAAAACTGGCTGTTTGATCCAAGGCTGGAATATAACCTTGAATGCTTTCTAATTTTTGAAATGGAGCATACTGGTCTTCGCGAATATTCAGGCTTACCCACATCTTCTCTTCAATCAGGCTGACCACGGGCACTGCGGTTGCGACCAGCTCAGATATTTTGCCATAAGTTTTAGACACCGTTCCATTGACGGGGGCCAGCAATTCGGTTTCTGCTTCTAGCGCATTGGCTTCGTTTAGAGCAGCCTGGGCAATGTCTACTTGTGCATCGGCTGAACTCTTTTGCTGCGGGGTGCTGCCACGCTTGGCACGTGCATATTGCTGATAGGCGGCCTCAGTCATTTCTAGCGCAGATTGACTGGCTGCATACAGTTCATCACGGCGCTGACGTGAAATCACACCTTCCTTAAATAGATTTTCCCCACGCTGATAAGATACTGTGGCGAGATTTTGCTGTGCTTTTAGCGATTGCCAGTTGGCATACAGACTCGCGACATTTTCTTCCTGCGAGCCACGTTCAGCTGTGGACTGTAAGGCCAAAGCCGATTGTAAGGCTGCTGTAGCTTGCTGTTTTTTGGCTGCAATTTCCGGGCTATTTAAGCGAACCAGAACATCGCCTTTTTTAACTCGCTGACCTTCTTCCACATAGATTTCTTCAATCCGGCTTGGCACTTTGGTGGCCACCTGAATCGTTTCAGCCTCGACACGACCTTGCAATTCAATCGGCGTTGGTTGATAGCTTTTCCATAATCCAAAAATAATCACGGCCAGCAGAATAGGAAGCAACGCCAGCAGTAGATATTTTTTCTTTTTGGAGATTTCAGGAGGCTGCTCATCGGTCGAGGCCGGCGCGTGATTTTTCTCTAGCGTTGCTGATTGGGTCTGTGGAGCGGGAGAGCTTTCTGTTTCGGTGGATGAAACCGCTTCATTCACAGGATCATTGGGTTTTTGATCGTCGTTCATGTTCGGCTCCATTAGCGAATATAGTGGGTATTGGTGTGTTGAATATAATTGGGAAATTCTGCAATCGAGCCATGGCTTTGTAACAGGGTGGCCAGTGATATCACATATTTATAGGCATTCAATGCAGTTTCGGCTCGTAGCCCGCTAAGCATGTTTTGGGCATCAATGACCTGTGTCGCTGTTCCGATATCCTCTTTAAAGGACAACTCTTGAATGCGTAAATTTTCCTGCGCAGCTTTTAGATTTTGTTCCAACAAAGCATGACTTTGCTGTGCACTCAAGGCTTCGCTATAAGATTTATAAATCAGGTTTTCAATCTCTTGCTGGGTGCGTGAGGTGAGCAGTTCTGTGGCATAGCGTTTGAGCTCGGCCGCCTGAATATTTTTGTTTTTATCAATCCCTGAAAACAGGTTATAGCGTGCGGCAACACCGACAATCCAGTTTTGATTCTGATCCAAACTATATTCACCAAAAGCAAAGACATTGGGTTTTTTTGCTGCTTGCTGAGCTTTGACATTGGCTTGTGCTAATTGGGTATCTAGCTGCATTTTTTGAATCAGCGCAGAGTTTTGACTAAAGGTTTTCAGTAGTTGATTTAAAGCCTGTGGCTCGGTCTGATTGACAAATAAAGGTGTCGACAGTTCAGTGATACTGCTTTGTTGCAGCAGATTATTCAGTTGAAATAGACTGGCATTTAAATTGGTTTGCATATTTTGCTGACTGCGCTCGGCATTATTACGTGCCACTTCAAACTGCATGCGCTGGCCTTTACTAATAAAACCTTGCTGTTCCATTTTTAAGGCATTGCGATAATGCTGTTGCATGGCATTCAGATTAAATACTGCTGCTGCATGGAGTTGCTTTTGCAGTTGCACATTAAAATAACTTTGAATCAGTTCGAAACGCTGCGTGTCTTGTTGCTGTTGATTACTGAGCTGACTGCGACCGACCTGAAGATTGGCAATCTCCTTGGCGCTATGAGTCAAACCACCGGTATAAAGCGGCATCATCATGGACACGGTAGGACGAATCACTTGATCTTCGAGTACGACCTTGGAGGTATCGGGAATTAAGCCTACACCATCATGAATCGGTTGTTGTAAACCTTCTTTTAAAGGATTGGCAATATTCGCAGCTAAATTAAACTCATCAATTTTATTATTTAAGCCATTGGTGAGAGATTGCTCCAGGTTGTTTTTAAGAGCACCCAAAGGAATATCTAATTCATTACGAAATGAACCGTACCGGGTTTGTCGGAGAGTCAATATTCTGAGAGACTATCCCGATGACAAAATTAAAATATACCCCTGAAATCAGAGAAAGAGCGGTTCAATTACTAATTGAATCTGAAAAAGATTATCCATCGAATTGGGCAGCAGTTTCCGTAATTGCTCCTAAAATTGGCTGTACTCCTGAAACACTTCGTGCCTGGCATCAAAAGCATTTAGATCAGCAAAATCCTATTAAAGTACAACAGATATCTGATCAAGAAAAAATGAAGCAAATGGAACGTGAAATTAAAGAATTAAAGCGTGCCAATGAAATTCTACGTAAAGCAGCCGCTTTTTTCGCCCAGGCGGAGCTCGACCGCCCACACAAATAATGGTGGATTTCATCCATAACAATAAAGACTTATATGGTGTTGATGCGATTTGTAGGATTTTACCGATCGCAGCTTCAACCTATTACCGGACTCTAGATCTCTGCGAAAATCCAGAACATCGAGCAAAGCGAGATTTACATGACTTGCATCATGCTGAGGAGATTAAACGAATTTGGAAGGAAAGTTCAGGTCGGTATGGTGTACGTAAAGTCTGGCAAAAACTGAAACGTGAAGGCTATATTATTGCACGCTGTACTGTTGCTCGATTAATGCAAAAGCTAGGTATACAAGGTGTTTGGCGAGGTAAGAACAAACAAACCACCCGTAACCGAGATGACCAAAAACGGGCAGATGATTTAGTGAAACGTAATTTTAATGCTGATCATCCAAACCAACTATGGGTGGGTGACTTTACGTATATTCAAACAAATTCAGGCTGGGTTTATACTGCATTTATTATTGATGTGTTCTCACGAGCAATTGTTGGATGGAAAGTATCGACACGGATGAATACAGATATGGTGCTCGATGCATTGGAGCAAGCATTGCATGATCGAGGCACGCCAAAGAATGTGATTCATCATTCCGACAGAGGTGTGCAATATCTTTCCATTCGCTATACCAATCGTTTAGAAGCAGCAAATTTACGAGCATCAGTCGGTACGACTGGTGATTCATACGATAATGCTTTGGCTGAAACGGTGAATGGCTTATACAAAACAGAGGTGATTGAATATCTAAAAGCAGATTGGCAAGGTTTAGCAGATGTACAACTTGCGACACTAAATTGGGTAGATTGGTTCAATAAAGAGCGTGTACATAGTGCACTAGGTTATGTATCACCTTTTGATTTTGAAGCAATGTACTATGATAAGATTAACCCGTTAGGTCAGGTGGCCTAACTTAAATAAAAAACTCTCCGACAAACCCGGTACGGTTCAAAAGGCATAAGCACGCACATTCAGATCGACACGTGGTAATCCCAAACCTTTTACCGCTTCAGCTTCAAGTTTCGAGGCTTGTTCCAAGCTTTGATAGGCCTGACTGCTGTAAGAAGACTGCAATAACTGTTTTTCGGCGTCTTGAAAACTCAAAGTCTGGGCGTATAGACTCTGGCTATTCAACCATAGGCCTGACAATAATCCACACCCCAAAAATAATTTACTTTTATAGTTCGTCATATTCATGCAAGCAGATGGCCAAAGTGAAGAATAAGTTGATTTGTGTACATTATAAATCAGTGGTTTGCAGCTCAGTAAGGGGCATGGTTGTAGTATTGTTTATTTTACATCTGTATTTCAACTACTGATGAAAGGACTATGAATCTTTTGAAATATACTTAGAGTTAAAATGGTTTGTGTGTAAAATATAAACACAAAAAATTATTGCTTAAATATAAAAATGGATAAAACAACTTTAGAAAATATAGCTGAATTTATTTGTGGAACTAATCCAGAAATTTATCCAATTTATAGATCTAGTAGTGAGCTGACATCATTCTTTCATCGTGTAGGAATTATGATCTACCATGATGGAACAACAAGATCTAAATGGGTATATGAGCAGCTAAATAATTTTAATAAAAATCAAATTGCTGATGTGCTTAAGAGGCTTGCTTCTCCTAAAGAATATGGAGGGAATCGTTCAAAAATTAGTGCTGCATTGAAATTGTTAAATGAAATTTTATATCCTGAAGGTTTTGAAATTATTTTGCAGGGGGTGGAGCCAAAATTCAGAAGAATTCAGATAGATTTTCAAGACAAGTCAGAGCCTGAATTAAAGCCCATTGCACGACCTAATTTTGTAGCATTAGGTTTAGAATCAGGGGTAGGAGAGATACTCGATTATCGTTGGGATGAAATTCAACGTTGTATTGGAGCTAATGCAAATCTTTCGGCAGTAATTCTTATGGGGAGCTTATTGGAAGGACTTTTATTAGGTGTTATCCATAAAAATATTAAACAAGCCAATCAGGCTACTTCTGCTCCAAAAAATCGCGAAGGAAAAGTAAAACCTTTTTCAGAGTGGAAATTAAGTGAAATGATTGACGTGGCTCATTCATTACAATGGATTGAGGTAGATGTTAAAAAATTTTCACATGCTTTAAGAGAGTTTAGAAATTTGATACATCCTTACGAACATATGCTATCAAACTTTAATCCGAATAAAGATACCACGGAAATTTCATGGTTAGTGGTGCAAGCAGCTATAAATGATCTAATGGAAACAATTAGAAATACATAAGTGTTAAACGTATCCTCATCATCTACATTGATTTTTTGACTGTAATTACAGTTCGAGATTGAAATAATTTTGTGCAAGACCTTGCCAGATATGGTTAAATGCCATCATTTTATTGTGTCTCACATAGATAAGGAAAACTCATGCGCGCGTACAACTTCTGTGCTGGTCCTGCTGCATTACCGACTGCCGTACTTGAAAAAGCTCAAGCTGAAATGCTTGACTGGCATGGCAAAGGTCTTTCGATCATGGAAATGAGCCACCGTAGTTCCGACTATGTGGCCGTGGCTGAAAAAGCGGAAGCAGACCTACGCAAACTCATGAATATTCCCGAGAACTACAAAGTATTGTTCTTGCAGGGTGGCGCATCCTTACAATTTTCGGCAATTCCATTGAACTTGCTGGGTAAAAATAACAAAGCGGACTATATCCATACCGGAATCTGGTCTGAAAAGGCCTTGAAAGAAGCGCAACGCTATGGCGATATCAATGTGGTAGAAGCAGGTATCAAAATTGATGCTAAACATGCCATCAGCGCGCAAAGCGAATGGAAGCTGTCTGCCGATGCCGCCTATGTGCACTATGCAGACAACGAAACCATTGGTGGTCTGCAGTTTGCTTCTATTCCTGAAACAGATAAGCCCCTTGTTTGTGACTATTCATCAAGCATTTTATCTGCGCCACTTGATGTATCAAAATTTGGTGTGATCTATGCAGGTGCGCAAAAGAATATCGGCCCAGCGGGTTTAACCCTGGTGATTATTCGTGAAGATTTACTGGATCAAGCCAAAGCTGAAATTCCAAGTATCTTAAAATACTCAGATCAAGCCAAAAATGGTTCTATGGTAAATACGCCATCGACTTATGCATGGTACTTGTCTGGTCTGGTATTTGAATGGTTGCTGGAAAATGGTGGTGTAGAGGCCATGCATAAAGTGAACCTGGAAAAAGCCAATCTGCTTTATGGTTATATCGATCAAAGCGATTTTTATGCCAATCCAATCTTCAAAGAAAATCGTTCAATCATGAATGTGCCATTTACTTTGGCCAATGCAGATCTTGAAAAACAATTCCTGAAAGAAGCAGAAGCCCAGCATTTATTGAATCTTGCGGGTCACCGTTCTGTCGGTGGTATGCGTGCCAGTATTTATAATGCAGTGCCATTAGAGGGCGTACAAGCCTTGGTGAATTTTATGGATGACTTTGCAAAACGCAATGGTTAATCCCTGAAATGTAAAAACCCAGCATAGGCTGGGTTTTTTTATGCATTCGGTTATGTCAGGGAATTTAAAAAATAAAAGTATGCAGGGTAAAGCCACAGATCAGCATTCCCAACATGAAAAAAAGGCATGACATCATATCAATATTATAGCGAGAGCTAAGATGATGCTCGACCTGGTCTAATGTTTCTTCTTGCACGATTTTCATAGATATTTATTGTCCGATCTATTTATCGTTAATACTATTTGTTGTGAGTATTTTTATCATAAAAAATTGATTAAATAAAGTACATTCTTGATTAAAGTTCATAAATTTTCATTTTATTTAAATATCAGCTTTGGATTTGTCTGAACTTATTCGTATGCGAAATCAAAGTCTTATTTTTACAAGATTTTTAGGATTCGATTGCATGTATAAAATGAATTCATGTGAATTTAACAATGTGGATAACTCGATTTTTTAAATGATTTAAATAGGTTATTAAGCTAGAAAAAATGGGTAAAAAATAATCAAAAAAATAAAATTAAAAACAGAAAATACGGATTAAACAAAGAAGATCCCCATCAAAAAGAAGACCTTCTTTGTTTATTTTAACTTAAGCCGATTTTCTATAAATATTGGCCTGAATCCACAGATTTCCACGAATATATTGACCAATCTGGAAATTTTTATGCTGCTCATTCCGCGTTGCAATCCGGATCAAGGTGGCTGGTTGACCTTCATCATGAATCAGCGTGACATCATACAGGGTATAGTCCTGATCCATAAACTGCATGGCAGTTTTACCAACAATATTGCCCTGAAACCAGGCTTCATCTTCCTGACCCATGGTTTCACCATAAAGATAAGCCACCATTTTAGAGAAATCTACAGTAACAGGTGCTTTATCTTCTTCTGAGTGTGGCTGCCAGGCATCAATCTGTTCCTGCAAATTATCGGGTGCCACGCCCTGGTTGGCTGCCAGAATATCATTCAAGGCACGGTGATGCTTGATCGAAGCCGGATCATCCACCACCAGATGTTCATGGTCAGCCACTGCTTCAAGCTCATAGGCCCAAGCATTCAGATTCACCACATAGGACTGGTCTTTTTCATAATGCGGATGATTGACGCTATACAGACTATCGAAAGCATAAATAATATTGTTGGCACCCAGATTCAGACGTAATACCGCCTGAGTATTGGATTTGCAGGAAATAATTCGGTCGATGGTCGCTTTGACCTGATAAGGACTATCAAAGCAGGGGAATGCAGTTTTTACTGCTTGCGGCTTATTATTTTCTATGGCGATCACTTGGCTCAATTGCACCGCAGCTTTGCTCGGCCCCTGAATCAGCCAGGTATTTTCATCCATATCACATTCTTGTGTGCAAATGCCCATCGGCATAATAGGCGCATCAAGAGCTTTGCCTAACCACTGTGGCACATCTGTACCTGGATTCTCGGTGAGTAATGTCCAGTGTTCGACGTGACTACCGAAATTCTGATCATCAATGGTGATGATCTCTGGGCTATTCTGATTTTTCATATGCACAATTGATCTTGGATGACTTATTTATAGTTAATCGAGGGTCATTGCGATTTTTCAAGTCAATCGAATGAATTTTCAAATTAAATGCAGCCAATTTTTTTCTAGACTAAATCACAGTTACGGCTCAAATCAAATAGATTCAAAAAAACATGAGCGACAGCAGCGATGAAAATGCAACGATTTAATCATCAACCTGATCCTCTCAATTTGCTAGAATACCCAGGATTTATACCTTAATGGGAAACCCTGTGTTGCCATTCAAACTTTGGGTCGATGCTGATGCATTACCCCGTATTTTAAGAGATGTGATTATCCGTGCGTCGGATCGCTATCAGTTGGAAGTGACTTTTGTGGCTAATCAGTCGGTGGGCATTACGCCTTCAGTCCGGATTAATTCAATTCAGGTGATGAGTGGCGCTGATGCTGCAGATAAAGAGATTATTCTGCGCATGAAAGAGCATGATATTGTCATGACCCAAGATATTCCCCTGGCGGCAGAAGTGATTGAAAAGGGCGGGATTGCCATTCATCCACGCGGTGAAGTGTATACCACGGCCAATGTCAAAGCACGTTTACATCTAAGAGACTTTATGGATAGTTTGCGTGGTGCCGGTGTACAAACGGGTGGGCCACCTCCGATTTCAGAGCGGGATAAGCGTGAATTTTCAAGCGCACTGGATCAAACCATTCAAAAACAAAAACGTAAAACATCTGCACTTTAAGAGCAATCGCGCATGCCAACACACACCAATATGGTTGTGACCTATCTTTTATTGGTTTTTATCTGGGCCACTACACCGCTAGCCATTGTCTGGAGTGTAAGCGATCTGCATCCGCTCTGGGCACTGGCACTGCGATTTTTTCTGGCATTGCCTTTTGCATTTATCTTGTTGTGGCTGTTTAAAACCCGTTTTCCTGTCGATTCTCTCTCGATGCACAGTTATCTGGCTGGAGCTTGCAGTTTTATTGGCTCGCAGATTTTTACCTATCTGGCCACGGATTATCTCAGCTCAGGCATTATTGCGCTGATGTTTGGTCTGGCACCTATTATTACCGGATTGATTGGCCGTTTCGTGTTTCAGCTCAAGCTCTATCCTTCACAGTGGTGCGGGATGGCGATTGCCCTGACTGGTTTGGCGGTGATTTGCCTCGGTGGCAAAGACCAGCACATTCAGCCAATCGGTATTGGTCTGATGCTACTGAGTGTGTTTATCTATTGTGTTTCGATGTTTTGGGTCAAAAAAGTCAATGCACCCTTACAACCGATGGCGCAAGCGGCCGGTTCTATTGCAGTTTCAGCAGTCATGGCCTGTGCCATGTTGCCATTTATCTGGCAATTTGCGCCAACCCAAATGCCTCAGGCAAAATCACTGATCGGGCTAGGATATGCCGTGGTGATGGCTTCGCTGATTGCCATGTTCTGTTATTTTAAACTGGTACAGAAAATCAGGGCGACCACCTTGTCTTTGACGACGGTATTGACTCCAATGCTTGCTTTATTCGTAGGTGTGCTTTTGAATGATGAGAGCTTGTCGGGTGAGGCCTTAATCGGTGTCGGTATTTTGTTGACGGGTTTATTGTTGTATTTTTCCAGAGAAATTAAAGCGAGCTATGCAGCTCGCCTTCCATCCAGTATTCACAATGACTAAATCAGTGATTTAAGCAAAGTTGGCTTTGACACATTCACCCAGTTTGACACGGTCTTGTGGGTGCATGGTAATGAAATAAGCACCGGTCCGGAATTTGCTATTTTCTTCTTCACGACTGTAGGCCACTTGGGCGGTTGCCGCAATATGGAAGAAATTTTCCGGGTGGCTTAAAGTCACGTGCAGATAGGTGCCTTCAGTGATGGGGCGGTCACTAAAGAAACTAAAACCGGTTTCCGAAAAGTTCACCTGCTCTGGTACAGGTAACATGCTTTGTACAATTGCGTCATACAAAGAACCGGTAATAAGGTTTAATTTTTGGTTGAATAAGGATAAGATTCGAGCAATTTGTTGATCTTTTTCAGATAATTGTTCTAATTCGTAGTTAACCGCATGATCAAATTGATCTAGCTCTGCAAGTAGTAGAAAATAGCGGGGCAAGACAAAGTTAGAGTCATAAGGATCATTTAAGGCAACATCATCGGAAATAATCTGATAATTAATTCGTAAGGCAGCATCGATGCGAGACATAACGCGTCTTTCCGTGTATCCGTTTGGATGCTGTACATTTTCCATAATTTATTACCTCGGACTAGATGGTTATGTTTAAACCAATCTCGCTGTATATAGGGTTGAAATATACTCGCGCACGGCGTAGTAACCACTTCATTTCTTTTATTGCATTGGTCTCAATGATCGGTCTCACGCTCGGTGTAGCAGTCCTCATTACAGTTTTGTCTGTGATGAATGGGTTTGACCGAGAGTTGAAAAATCGTGTCTTGGGAATGATACCTCAAGCTACTGTTTCTTCAACGCAAATTCTAACAAATTGGCCCGAACTTGCAAAGCAGATTGAGCAGCATGAGCATGTCCAAGGGGTCGCACCATTTACCCAATTACAGGGCATGCTGACGGCACAGGGACAGGTTGCCGGGATTATGGTCAGCGGGATTGAACCCGAGTATGAGAAAAAAGTATCCATTATACAAAACCATATGGTCGAGGGCAGTATTGATAGCCTGAAAAAAGGTGAATTTGGTATTGTTCTGGGCAAGCAGATGACCGATGCCATGGGGGTCGGTTTAAACGATAATATTACTCTGGTATTGCCAGAGGCGACCCCTTCACCAGCAGGTGTGGTGCCTCGTTTCAAGCGCTTTAAAGTGGTGGGAATTTTCAGTATTGGTGCTGAAGTCGACTCGATGATGGGATATATCGCTTTAAATGATGCTTCAACTTTATTGCGCCTACCAGATGGTGCACAAGGCGTGCGTTTAAAACTGGATGATATTTTTGTCGCACCGCAAGTGTCTCAGGAAATCGTGCGAGATTTACCAGCCAACTTCTACGCATCTGACTGGACTTATACTCATGGTAATCTGTTCAGCGCGATCCAGATGGAAAAAGCCATGGTCAGCTTGTTATTATTCCTGATTGTGCTGGTTGCGGCATTTAATATCGTTTCATCACTGGTGATGGTGGTGACGGATAAAAAATCGGACATTGCGATTTTACGGACTTTGGGTGCTTCGCCTGCCACCATTACCAAAATCTTTATGGTGCAAGGCACGGTGATTGGGGTGATTGGGACATGTGCCGGCGCAATCCTCGGGATTATTGCAGCGACCAGTATCAGTAGCTTTATCGGCTGGTTAAACAATACTTTGGGTCTGAATATGTTTGATGCCTATTTTATCAATTATCTACCTTCTTATTTACGCTGGCAGGATGTCTTGGTGATTGTCGGCTTATCATTGGCCTTAAGTTTTGTCGCGACGATTTACCCCGCTTTACGTGCAGCAAAAATTCAACCGGCAGAGGCTTTGCGTTATGAGTAATCTGATTTTAGATGCCCAGAATATTCACAAATCCTTTACCGATGGCAAAGCCACCGTCGATGTGATTCGAGGCTTGTCGCTGCAGGTCAAAGCAGGTGAGTTTGTCTCGATTGTCGGTTCGAGTGGTTCTGGTAAAAGTACCTTATTGCATGTTTTGGGTGGACTGGATCGACCAACATCAGGGCAAGTGATGGTCAATGGTCGCCGTTTCGATACCTTGTCCGAAGCAGAGCGTGGCTATGTGCGCAATGAGCATTTGGGTTTTGTGTATCAGTTTCATCATCTGTTGCCAGAATTTACGGCACTGGAAAATGTAGCCATGCCCCTGATGCTCCGCGATAATGTGAAGTTTAAAGAAGCCAAACAGCAGGCTGAATACTTGCTGGAGCGGGTTGGTCTTTCGCATCGTCTGACACATAAGCCAGGTGAATTATCTGGAGGTGAGCGCCAGCGTGTGGCCTTAGCGCGTGCAGTGGTGGGCAAACCTAAACTGATGATGGCAGATGAACCGACCGGAAATCTGGATCGTAAGACTGCAGCAAAGATTTTTGAACTGCTCACCGAATTGCAACGTGAATTCAATATGGCGATGCTGATTGTGACGCATGATGAACAACTGGCACATGCTGCAGACCGAATTTTACATATGCAGGATGGTCTTTGGGTCACACCCTAAATCAAGAGAATATTCGCATTTGATTGAAGCTCACTCCGGTGGGCTTTATTATTGGGTGAAATAATAACCATAAAGAATAAGATCCAATGTTGCAGTGGCTGTGTATCGGCTGGATTTTAGGCCTGGCCTGTATGGGGAAAAGTTTTCTGTCTGTTCAACTGGGCAGCACGGTCGTTCTAATCGCGGTATTACTGTGGTATCTGGGTTGCCGTAAATTAAAGCACATTTTCAACACACCATTACGCAATTTGGTCATGACTGGTTCAAGCCTGCTGTTAGGATTATTTCTAGGCCATGGCTATGCCAATCTGCAACTGTCTGAACGCTTGTCGACGCGTGAACATGAAGTCTCCGAAAAACAGATTGTGGTGCATATCAAAGACCTGAATAAACTTGGTGAGCAGAATATCCAGCAAGCTCTGCATGTGCTCAGCCCTGATGGCAGTACAGTTAAATGGATGGGCTTTTTGCCTGTCCAAGAACCCGTGACTCAATCCAGTTTGATAAATGCGCAGATAAAGCAGCACCTCCTTGAACTTGGACGATATTACTTAATTCAAGGCCAAATCCGACCTCATCATAGTTATGCCACCCCCGGATCTTTTGACGCTGAAAAGTGGGCATTACAGCAAAATATCATGGCCGGTTTCCGAATCAAGAGCATTCAGGAGTTACAACCGCAACAACTTTATGCGCTTGGTCATGGCAAATATTTACGCCAGCAGCAAAATTTAAGTCCGCGAATTTTACTTTGGGTAGAGCGGCAGCGACTGGCATTAAGAGAATTCGTAGCCAGGCAATCCGTACAGCATAAAGGTTTGTTATTGGCCTTATTAAGCGGTGATGAAAGCCTGTTAGATCCGGCGACAGAGCGACAATTCCAGCGTTTTGGTATGAGCCATTTATTAGCCATTTCCGGGCCGCACGTTCTGATCTTTGCCTTGATGGTCTGTGGTACTTTGCAATATCTGATTTCAAGATTTATGCCGCATATTTATCTGAAATGGCCAAGGCAGTATTTTTTGAGCCTGCCTTTTTTACTATGTGTCTTGCTGTACTGCGCCTTTGTGGGCTTTGAAATTCCAGCGCTACGCACTTTATTGATCTGCGTGATTGTGACCTTTACCTTGTTGCTCAGGCAAAATGTGCAAGCTTTAAAATTACTGATTCTGAGTGCTGCCTTATTATTGCTCTTTGATCCTTTCAGTATTTTGTCGGCTGCATTCTGGCTGTCTTATGGGGCCTGTTTTGTTTTGCTGCGAATCTATCAGACCATTCAGCAGCAACCGCGTCAGATAGAACAAACCTTATTACAACGGTTGTATTTTGCGTTGAAAGTGCTGCTGGAATCACAATGGAAAATCTTTCTGGCGCTATTTCCCTTGATGATGCTGTTTTTTAAGCAAATCGCCTGGATTACCCCATTCAGTAACTTGGTCGCGATTCCATGGATTGGGCTGCTGATTGTGCCTATAGATATTCTGGCGGCTTTGTTGTTTTTTATTTCAGAGCCACTTTCCAGTGTGGTATTTCAATTGAATGATGTTTTCATTCACATGCTGCTGGCATTTCTGGATCTGCTTGATCGGCTGTTTGCTCCACAACTGATTCCGGTGGCGATGAATGTCTGGATGATTGCGCTGTGTATTCTGGCCTTAATTATTGTATTTTTACCGCGTGGCCTATTGCCCAAAAGCTGGACGGTGCTTGCCTGTGTGCCGCTGTGCATTCCTCAGCTCAATCAGCATGCATTTCAGCTCTCTATTCTGGATGTGGGGCAGGGACAAGCAATTTTTCTTCGGGATGGAGCACGCAGTATGATGGTCGATATGGGCGGCTATTATGATGAAGAAAAATTCAGTATCGGTCGACAGGTGATTCTGCCATTTCTGTCTGTGCAAGGTGTGGGTAAGCTGGATCAACTGATTTTAACCCATCTGGATCAAGATCATAGTGGCGCTTATCACAGTATTAAACATCAATTGAAAATTAAAGAGGTATCGTCCAATCAGATTCCTGAAATAGCGCACTCCTCCCGTTTTCAGTTCTGTCATCAAGGTCAGCAGTGGCAATGGTCTGAAGATATTCAGTTTAAAATTCTGGCACCTCGGCAGCAGCAGTTAAATACAGCCCATTTCAATAAAAATGAACGGTCTTGTGTGGTATATCTGCAAGTTAAAAATGCCGGGCCTTATCAAAATTTTTTACTCATGGGCGATGCGGGTTGGGAGACTGAGTATCAGCTGCTCCAAGATTATCCTGAGCTTAAAGTTGATGTGCTGGTGCTTGGACATCATGGCAGTTAGCACAGCTCAGCCTATCAGTTTTTAGAAGTTTTACAGCCTAAACTGGCAATTGTTTCGGCAGGGAAATTTAACCGTTATGGCCATCCGAGCCAATTGACTCAGCAGCGGCTCACAGCCCTCAATATTCCGTTACTGAATACGGCAGAGCAGGGTAGTCTGCACTTTCAGCAACAAGACTCAAAACTGGTACTTTCAGCCGAACGACATCAATGGCAATGGTTATATCGTCAGCCTTTAAGTCGCTGATTCTAGAGCGGGCGAAGCTTCATGTAATTCCTGAGTTCTTAACGCATTTACTTTGCCCAAAGCCTGTTCATGCTCCAGTGTATAAAGATTGCCCAAGCCCTGATGTGCATTAAAGCGTTTATAGCTCCAGTGATAATGTTCAGGGTGGCGACGGATTAAATTTTCAATACTATTGATAATGACTTGCGTGCCCTGATTGGCATTGCCACTATAAATTTTTTCGTCGATCGCTTCGATAAAGATATCAAAACCATCTTCAGTATTACGCAGGGCATATAAAAACAGAGCGCGGGCTTTGGTCTTTTGAATCAGCTTGGCACTTAAATTACTGGTGGCCAAAGGCACGCCAAAATACGGAATATATTCACCACCCACATTGGGCGTATGGTCTGGCAAAATCACGGTGGTGCCGCCTTGTTTCAGAGCCTTAAAGATCTGACGGACACCGGATTCATCGGTCGGTACCAGATGTGCCTGTTCACGGCTACGGGCAGCCCGTACAAATTGATCCGCAGTCTGATTTTTTACAGGTTTGTACATAATGGTCATGGCGGTAAACTGGGCAACATAGGCATTCATAATTTCCCAGGTACCAAAATGCGGCACAATTAACACCAGACCTTTATTCTGTGCCAGTGCATCATGAAGGAGATCTTCGCCAATAACGCGATGCACACGTTTGATATTTTTTTGATTGCTTGAGCCCCAAATGGTAAAGAACTCGAAATATGACATTAATTCATTGCGAACCGCGGCACGGTTAATACGTTCACGTTCATTATCGGACAGTTCAGAGAGACTGATTTCTAGGTTCAGGCGAATGACTTCCGAGGTTTTCGTGACTTTGAAACTGTTTACAATAAAGGCCAGGATGCGGGCCATCCATCGAGAAACTGGAAGCGGTTGGCGGCTAATGTATTTGAGTAAACCGTAAGCTGAATTCCGTGAGTCCTGTTTCGTCATTGATTTCGTCTAAGTACAATAAAAAGAGAACAAAATTTGGTGGTGTTTCAAAAAGTATGCTGACATTAAATGAAGCCATTATTGATGTAAAAAAAGGTTAAGTCGAAAGCTTTAAAATGGTTTTCAATCTTTTTTGAAAAATTACAACTCCTTCTAAAACCGCG
>NZ_VPCG01000044.1:0-20701 GCF_013418355.1 Acinetobacter sp. YH12151
CAAGAACGGACTGATCGCTATAAGTCGGAACTGACCGACTCAGGCTCTAGTTACACGTTTGGCAACAAGACATTAACAGAGTGCGAATTAGTCCTTGACTATGTTTGACTACATTTTAAGGAACAGAGGAAGTCAGGAGCAGAGTTTTATTTACCCGTTTTTTCTTTAATAAACGCCCGGGCAAATTTAATTTTTTCTTTGACCGGTTTGGGCAATTTGGGTGGAATCATCTTCGCCACCTGGTTAAACCAGACCAGCAGGCCAAAGTCACCTTCCATTTTGATGGTGCCACTTTGCATACCGGTCATGAATGCTGTCGGGTCACCTTTGACCAAGGTCTTTACACCCTGTTCACTATCAGCAAACTGCAATACAAAATCTGCTTTCTCTGCATCACCTGAAACCGTCTCAATCTGGCCATTATTGACAATAATTTGACGTGCCATACCTTCATCTGTGCCAATCTGGATCCGGAATTGACGCTCATGTACCAGTTCAATAAATTTTGGGCTGGTACGTGCCAATTGCTTCATACGTAAAGCCAGACCCGCGACCAACAAGTCCAGTGGATCGGTACTCATATCAATAAGAGGAAGTTTTAACACAGGAATGGACGACAGTTTCATGGAGGATGCCTATTCTAATTGTACGAAAATTGACAAATATCCTAGCATAATTCTTGGCTAGGTTGATTAAGCAGTTTGTATCATATTTCTAAGCTAAAAAATGCACCCGTGGGTGCATTTTTTCTTTGCGATTTGTAGACTTAACGGCTCGAAAGCTGCTGCTGGTCATCTTCATAGACTGGCGTATGTTCGATACAACGGCGTTTTGCCAAGGCACGCTCTGCACGACGGTCTTCACGCAATAATAAGAAAGTGACCACCATCATGACTGCTGTCAATGCACTCAGATAACTATAGGTCATTGGCAGATCAAACCAGGCTTGTGTGCCTACACGAATCATCTCAATCAAGCCCCAGACCAACATCCCGGCTGCCATAAAACTCAACCAGCGACGATAAGGCGAGAAGAACACAGCAACTACAGCTGCAGCGACTAAACTGAAGCCCACGATCGTTGCTAAATTCGCTGTTACCATATAAACCCCTCCATCCAAATAGATAGTTTGCCTGTTTGATATTGCAACGGTTCTATCTATTGAATTTCGTTCAATCAATAAAATGGAATCTGTTGATTTGTATCTCTATGCCTGCATTATGCTGAGTTTTTTGCATAAAAAAAGTCCTGTGATCTGGTCTCACGACATACTTTGTCGCGATATTATATTGTCATTACATTTTTTGCTTTTGGCATTTTTGTGGATCAATGACTGTGTCAATGTTGGCGTGTCATTACAAAATTATCAGGGCTGTTATTGACTGAAAAAATTATTTTTCCGTTTAAGATGATCGATGTTTTTATAGTCAATCTTCTCTGCTGGCTTGGTCACCTTAGTACAAAGGCAATCAAAAAACGCGACCCTGAGGTCGCGTTTATTCTATCAAAAATAGTGTTTATGCCTGATTCAGGTCTTTATCGTGTACCCCGAGCAGATACAGCACCCCATCCAGACCGACACTGGAAATCGCCTGCGTGGCATTTTGACGCACCAGTGGCTTGGCACGGAAAGCCACACCGAGTCCTGCAATCGATAACATTGGCAAGTCATTGGCACCATCACCGACTGCAATGGTCTGTTCCAGGGAAATTCCCATCTCTTTGGCAATTTCGCCAAGCAATAAAGCTTTACGCGCGCCATCGACAATATGACCTTTGACTTCACCCGTGACTACACCATCCTGAACATCAAGCGCATTGGCATGCACTTCATCAATATCCAGTTTGCCTTGCAAATATTCGGCAAAGTACTGAAAACCACCCGACAGAATTGCAGTACGGTAACCCAATGCTTTCAAAGTTGAAATCAGGCGTTCAGCACCCTCGGTAATGGTCAGGCGCTCGGCAATTTTCGGCAGTACCGATGCATCCATGCCTTTCAATAAAGCCACACGGGCACGGAAACTGGCCTGAAAATCAAGTTCACCCTGCATGGCGCGTTCGGTGATTTCAGCAACCTGCGCACCGACCCCTGCTTCAATCGCCAGTTCATCAATCACTTCCTGTTCGATCAGGGTCGAGTCCATATCAAAGCAGACCAGACGGCGGTTACGGCGATAGGCATTGTCTTCCTGAACCGCAACATCGACATTCAGTTCACTGGACAAACGCAAACAGGCAGCACGCATGGCTGCGGCATCCAGCATTTGTCCTTTTAAACCAAATTCGATACAGGCACGTTTCGGACCGGTACTGCTGCCATCCAGGGCCGGACGGCCAGACAGACGGGTCACGGTTTCAATATTGAAGCCCTGACTGGAAACAATATGGGTCACGGCTTGCAGATGGGAGGCATTTAATTCAGGGGCCAATGCCGTTACGATATAACGTGTACGCCCACCCTCTTTGACCCACTGATCATATTCAGTCGCAGAGATCGGTTTAAAGCGCACAGTTAACCCGATATCATGTGCTAGAATCAGGATTTCCTTCATGGCTAATGCTGTCGCCGTCTGGTCATCAGATGCTACAACAATACCTAAGGTTAACTGATTATGAATAACCGCTTGCCCCACATCTAAAATCTGTAGGGAATGGGCGGACAAAACCTGCATTAATCGTGTAAATTGATTAGGCTGGTCAGGTCCTAAGAATGATATAAGAATGATTTCTCGCATGAATTGACTCGGGTCTGAGCTACAACTATTGTTAGAATCATAATCGAAATTGAACAGAATTGCCTTGGAAGTTTACGTTGAATGCGCCTAGACAAGGGCTATTTGCTAGCCTATTGATTGTAAGTTTTGCTCTGCATACCTTTTTACTGGTATTGGCAACCACTCACCAACTGAATGAAAACCGCACCAGTCAGGGGCAGCTGATCACCAGTCAACTGGTGACAGACAGCCTGTCCGAGCTGGAACCGGCCAATCGTGTTTCTCTGGCTTTGCTGGCAAATCGTTATGCGACCAACCCGAGTGTGGCTTCGATTCGAATTCTGGATGCGAAAGGTCAGGTTTTAGCAACCGGCGGACTGACCAAAACTCGCGATGGTGAAGTTTTTGTCCGTGATGCACTGCAAAACGAGAAAAAAGTTGGTCTGATTGAAATCACCCTGATTGAGCCAAGTATGGGTGAAATTCTGCGGACGCAATGGCTGGCGATTCTGTTCTCTTTCATTATTCATGCTTTGATTTGGGTGGCATACCGCGCGATCGCGCGTCCTAGCCGAACCGAATATCTGGCACGCATTAACAATGAATCCCGTTTAAAATTCGAGATTCAGACCCTGACCCAAGCTCTGGAACAGGAAAAGCACAATGCTGCGCTGGCCATTGCCCAAGCCCAGCAGGCAGTAAAAAATAAAGCCAAAGAAAAAGAACATAAGCCAGCTGTACTGGAAAGCGATAGCCTGAGCTTGAATATCCAGTTCTATGACCCAAAACAGTTACTCGATAGCGTGAATAAAACCGTATCGGTGCCTTATTTCAACCTGTGTCAGATTTTCCTGAATAAAGCCACTGAACTCTGTGTGCAGCGCTACAAACTGAATGGCAGTGATATTAGTACTGTGCATAAATTTGATGAAAAAGGTGCCACTATCAACATTGCGGCAGACAAGCCAAATGCCTTGGCCTGCCTGACCATGATCAGTGCGGTATTCCAGTTACTCTCGGAAGTACTGTATAAACGCTATCGTGAAGAAAAACGTTTTGTACTGCAAACCCGTAGTGCAATTGCGTCTAAAGTCGAGGAGATGCAGCTCAGCTCGGTGCAGGCCTCTGAGCGTCTTAGCCAGCACCTGGTCGCAAAAGAAAGTGCCTTACATGTCCCGAATAGCTTGCTAAAAGATGTGAGCGAACATTTCCAGCTGGTCAGTATGCCGAATCCAACCAATGTCCTGACCCGTCATGCCTTTGTAGTGAATGGCATGGATGCAGAAACGGCTGAACTGGCACAGACTTTTAGAACCGAGATTTTAAAATCCAAACAGTCCAAAGCCTCATAAAGGTTGTACAGTACAAAGCCCGATTTTAAATCGGGCTTTTTTGTGCGCAGAATTTTTAAGCTGTTACTCGTCAAGTTCTATTATTCAGCGCCTTGCAGCAATTAAAATCACTGCCGCATTTTAAAATTCTAGCTGTCTGTATCCAGATTTTGCTTTGGCTCTAATGTCGTTACCCTGCTTTTGGCTGCCCAATAGGTGGCCAGAGCTGGCCCTGAAATATTGTGCCACAAGCTAAAGATCGCACTGGGCAAAGCCGTAAGTGGAGAAGCTGCAAAATGGGTCGCAGCCAAAGCCACACCCAGACCTGAATTCTGCATTCCCACCTCAATCGATACCGCACGACAGTCTATTTCCGCCAGCTTAAAGATACGACTGGCCCAATAACCCAGCAAATAACCGAGACCATTATGCAAGGCCACAATCCCCAAGATCAGTAGTCCGGATTGCAAAATCTGAGCTTTGCTGCCGGCAATAATCGCTGCCACAATCGCGACAATGGCAATCACAGAAATCAGCGGCATCACCTGAATATAGGCATTTACTTTTTGCTTGAGCAGACTCCGTACAATCAAGCCCAGAAGAATTGGAAATAGCACCACTTGTAGAATCGACACCAGCATGGATAAGGCATTGATCTCGATCCATTGGCTGGCCAAGAGATAAAAAATCGCAGGGGTCAGAATCGGAGCCAATAAGGTTGAGACGGAAGTACAGGCCACAGACAGAGCAGTATTGCCTTTGGCCATATAGGTAATGACATTGGAGGCAGTACCACCCGGACAGCAACCGACCAGTATCACCCCGATCGCAATTTCCGGCGGCAACTGGAACAATTGACACAAGAGAAAAGCCAGACCCGGCATCACTACAAACTGGGCCACGACCCCAATCCCGACAGCTTTCGGACTTTGTAGCACACTTTTAAAATCGCCTACGGTCATGGTCATGCCCATACCAAACATGATGATGCCCAGCATCCATGGAATATAAGCGCGTAACCAGACAAAGCCCTCGGGCAGCATTAAGGCAATGCCGGAAAACAGCAGCACCCATAAAGCAAAGGTTTTTTGGACAAATTGGCTAAACTGGAGCAAGGCTGACATGGGGTTCATCCAGGGGTACAAAGGGAGAATAATAACAAGATAAAACAGGCATCTCTCAATACCAGAAATCTGAAGATTTAAATGCGCCGAAGATCAAATAAATATCCGAAGCGCATCATGATAAAATTTTAAACCGGCTGAACGATATCTTTGGTATAGATGCGTTTTACCCCATGCGCCAGCATATCTTGCCAGGCATGTTGCAAGGAACCATTCAGATCAATGCCCTTGCTGGCATCGGCAATGACATAGGTCTTAAAGCCCAGTTTGCAGGCATCGATGGCGGTCCAAGCCACACAGAAATCGGTAGCAATCCCAACCACAAATACCGTATCAATACCACGTTCACGCAGATAGCCGGCCAAACCGGTTGTGGTTTTCTGATCTGCTTCCATAAAGGCGGAATAACTGTCAATCCGGGAATCAAAACCCTTGCGGATAATCAGTTGCGCTTGCGGTAAATTTAAATCCGGATGCAACTCGGCATCTACTGTCCCCTGCACACAATGCTTTGGCCATAAAACCTGAGTGCCATAATCCAGCTGAATGCTGTCATAAGCCGCTTTAGCGGGGTGATTGTCTGCAAAAGAAATATGGTTTTCTGGATGCCAGTCCTGCGTCAGGATAATATTTTGAAAATACTGCCCCAATAAATTGATATTGGGGATAATCTGGTCAGCATTGGCCACTGCCAGATTACCCCCTGGGGTAAATCCTCTTTGTACATCTACGACCAGCAATGCGATATAATTTTGCATGTATTTTCATCCATTGAAATCTCGATTTATGTCCAAGCATAGCGCAAATTGTTATCGGATTTTTAGAGCGGCTGCTAAAAACCCTGTGACTGCATATTCTGATTCTGCCTGTTTTTAACCGCACTGCGGATCTGATTCCTTGAATTTTAAACACAAAAAAGCCTGCAAAAGCAGGCTTTTTCAAATCTTGGCCTATTACACTTTGGTACGGTTCACCAGGAATAGCATACACAGTGCAGAAATGATGATACATGGGATTGCGGCTGTAATTACCCCTGCGGCACCAAAACCTGCCACCAGGAGCTGACCTGCGATGACTGGGCCTAGCATGGCACCAATACGACCGACTGCAGAAGCAACACCGACACCGGTACCGCGCACTTCTGTTGGATACACGATACTACCAAAGGCATAAAGTACACCCTGACAGCCAATTACGAAGGCACCTGCCAATGCTGCTGCCATATACATCTGGTTCAGTGAGCTTG
Source organism: Acinetobacter sp. YH12151 (assembly GCF_013418355.1). Lineage (NCBI taxonomy): Bacteria > Pseudomonadati > Pseudomonadota > Gammaproteobacteria > Moraxellales > Moraxellaceae > Acinetobacter > Acinetobacter sp. YH12151. Next base: position 6,419 of record NZ_VPCG01000044.1, read on the forward strand.
CACCATTTAGTGCCAATAGACCTGCAAGAATACCGCCGTACATCAACAGGATCACATACGCTTTTTTCCAGCGATCGGTCAGCATACCCAGGATAATTGTACCAATCGTCGCCGTAACCATGAAGTAGAACTGTGCGGTTGAACCGTCCTTACGGGTAAAGCCAAGTTCCATAAACAATGAGGGTAACCAGCTCAGCATGATGTAAACCACCATCAGCGTGAAGAAGTAGCTGATCCAGATGCACATGGTACGTAACAGGTTGTCCGAATTAAACAGGTCCTTAAATGAACCTTGTGGTGCAACGGCAAGTTCTGCTGCAGTTTTGTTCTGTGTTTTCAGGTATTCCTTCGATTCAGGCAAAAATAGCATCATCAATGGAATTGCAAAAATCGGTAACAAGCCGCCCAGATAGAAAACATTTTTCCAGTTGGCACCAAATTCAGTCGCAGCAATTAAAGATAAAATCGCAGCACCCACAGGCATACCGCAATACATCAAGCCGACTGCACGACCACGATTTTGCGGCGATACCGCTTCAGAAGCGAGTGTGATGAGAATCGGCATCGCACCGCCCAGACCTGCTCCGGCCAGAAAACGTACTGCCAGCAGACTGTTAAAGCTATTGACCCAAACTGTACATAAAGTGAATATGGCAAATGTTGCTGTCGACCAGATCAACACTTTCTTACGGCCGATACGGTCTGCAAATCGACCGCCGATCAGTGCACCGGGTAATAAACCCAGAATCCCTGCACTAAAAAACACACCCAACTGGGAACTATCGAGACCGAAGTGTTCACGCACACCGGCTGCAGCAATACCAGCAGCCTGAATATCCAAGCCTTCAATCACCGCTATCAGAAAACAGATGGCGACCGTGACGATAGCATGCTTATTGTCTGATTTTTCCATTGGATTATCCTTGTTCAATCAGCGTTACAAAAGAAAGACCATCATCTATGAGCCTGAGCGCAGAAATAACTATCAATAAGTTGAACGTTTTACTTGGATATCCCCACAGCAGCTGAAGCAGCTCCATGCAATAGACCTTGAGATAAAGTCGCAAAAGCAATTAATCAAAAAGTTTTAAAATTCACAATTTATGCTTTAAGACTTATACATCAAGTTAAAAAACCAACCGATTAGAAAAATATTATGCAATTCATTGATATTAAAAAAAGATTAATAGATTCAATTTTTCAACCTGTTTACATCAGCTTAGCCTCCAGACAAAGATGTTTTACATATAGATTCATCCAATAAAAATATTAATTCAGCAGCTAAAAACAACGAAATTCATGACTTGGCCGAGATTTTTACTCAAATCGAGCTAATTTTGCAGACAAAATTCAACAATATCTCGCTGAGCCGGGACTTAAGTCGCAGTTTGACCGCGGTATTTCGCCGGATAAATCATCTAATTTATTACTTGATTGTTTTCAAAAGGCTTTGTATAAAGAATTGAGTGGCTTTGACTAAAGCATATTGTTCTTATGCGTTTGATCAGTCATAATTTGCATAAGCAATCTTCAATTCAGCGCAAGTCCATTGAATTTGCTATAAATCAAAATACAAATCCATCCCAATTTATGTTTTCTCATTCCTTTCGGATGGACAAATAGGATAGTTTTTTAAAATGACTCAGCAAGCACAGACCATTCAAGGTTCCATAGTCGCAATCGTCACCCCTATGTTTGAAGATGGCAACGTAGATTGGAAGGGTCTCGAGAAGCTGGTTGAATGGCATATTGCAGAGGGCACCAACAGTATTGTTGCCGTTGGAACGACAGGCGAAGCCTCGACCCTGAGCATGAGTGAACACACCCAGGTGATCAAAGAAATCATTCGTGTGGCCAACAAACGTATTCCTATTATTGCCGGCACAGGCGCAAACTCGACCCGTGAAGCCATCCAACTTACCCGTGAAGCCAAAGAACTCGGCGCCGATGCTGCTCTTCTGGTGACGCCTTATTATAACAAACCGACCCAGGAAGGCTTGTACCAGCATTATAAAGCTGTGGCTGAAGCGGTCGATCTTCCGCAGATTCTGTATAATGTCCCTGGCCGTACCGGTGTCGACATGCTGAATGAAACCGTGATTCGTCTGGCCGATATTCCACAAATCGTCGGGATTAAAGATGCGACGGGTGATGTACCGCGTGGTGCTGAACTCTTGCAAGGTCTGAAAGACAAAGACATGGTGGTCTACTCAGGTGATGATGCAACGGCATATCAGCTGATGGGTCATGGCGCCAAAGGCAATATCTCGGTCACAGCGAATGTGGCTCCGAAAGCCATGAGTGAAGTGTGTGCCGCTGCCATTACAGGTAATGCTACAGACGCTGAACAGTTAAATGCTCAGGTTGCAAATTTACACAATATTTTATTTTGCGAATCAAACCCAATTCCTGTGAAATGGGCACTCCATGACATGGGCTTAATTGGTACTGGCATTCGCCTTCCATTAACACCACTTGCAGAACAATATCGCGCTCCGCTTCATGAAGCACTGGTCGAAGCGGGCGTTATTAAATAAAAGAGCACAAGATTATGCAATTACGTTTAGGACTTAGCCTTACACTTTCAGTATTCAGTTTGGCAGGTTGTAGTTCAATGGCCTTTAATAACGGCACTTTAGACTATAAAGAAACTACAACTCTGGACGCTTTACAATATCCTGAAGGCGCCATGGTACGTCCTGCAACGCCATTGTATCCTGCTCCAACAGTCGATCCGCTTGCAATTGAAAATGCACCGAAGCTTGAAAACCAGCGTGGCAACCGTTTTGCCTTGCCACGCCCTCAGGCCCAGACTGAGAACACCGCTCAAGCTGAGCTGACTGAAAGCAATGCTGTTGGTAAACCACAGTTGGTCACAGACGGAAATCTTAATCCGCTGCTTAAAATTGACGGAAATTCTGCTACAATTTGGCAATATACGCTTGCCACCCTCAGCAGCCTGAATCATAGCATCGTTGCGCAGAATAAAAACCGTTACGAAGTCACGATTCGGGTCGACCAGCAAACCTATGTATTAAGATTATCTTCTGTCGGTTCAAGTAATAACCTCGCTGTGTTCAATGCCGATAACAGTTTTGCCGACCGTGAAAAAGCCGCAGAACTGCTCAACCAGATTTACCAAAATTGGCCAGCCTAGACATTTCTAGGCATTTTTTTTTGTAAAAGGTTCCCTCATGTTAAAACAAACCTTGCTCTATACTGGTAAAGCGAAATCTGTCTACACCACAGACAGTTCAGACCATCTGATTTTAGTCTTTCGAGATGATGCCTCTGCATTCAATGGCGAAAAAATCGAGCAACTAGATCGTAAAGGCAAGGTGAACAACCGTTTTAACGCCTTCATCATGGAAAAGCTGGCAGAAGCGGGTATTGAAACTCACTTTGAAAAACTGCTGACTCCAAATGAAGTGCTGGTGAAAAAACTGGATATGATCCCGGTTGAATGTGTGATTCGTAACTATGCAGCTGGTTCTTTATGCCGCCGTTTAGGTGTTGAAGAAGGTAAAGAACTGACTCCATCTACATTCGAATTGTTCTTTAAAGACGATGCGCTTGGCGATCCAATGGTCAATGAATCGCAAGCGATTGCTTTAGGTTGGGCGACTGCTGAGCAACTGGAAAAAATGAAAGAATTGACTTATCAAGTCAATGATGTGCTAAAAGCATTGTTTGATGCCGGCAACATGATTCTGGTCGACTTCAAACTTGAATTCGGTGTATTCCATGACCGTATCGTTTTGGGTGATGAATTCTCTCCAGACGGTTGCCGTCTATGGGACAAAGACACCAAGAAAAAACTCGACAAAGACCGTTTCCGTCAAGGTTTAGGCGGTGTGGTTGAAGCCTATGAAGAAGTTGCGGGCCGTTTAGGTATTAACCTCGACAACATTTAATGGCGTAGTCCATTGCTTCAAAAAAACCGAGCTCAACAGCTCGGTTTTTTTATCCCTGATTTTTTTGGCTGGGCCAGATTAACCTTTTAAGCTTTAATCGAAAAAACAAATATTACAGATAAAAATGATCGCTTTTACATTGGAAAATCTATGGTCTAATATCATCACATACTAGGCAAATCAGTGAGCTGATTGATTTAACTCAAGGTTTGCCGACCAGATTGATCGGCTACCCTCTAGGATGTTCTCTCCCTTAAAAAACATCCTAATTTCTGCCCAATTCGCCTTGAATTGGGCTTTTTTTTGCCTGAGTTTAATCTATTTGTGTACTGATATTATTGCTGCTGTTGCTGTTGTTGCCAACGGCGTTGCTGTAAGCGCTCTCCTTCAACTTCACGTTTATTGCGTGCCGACTCATACAGTTTGGTATCCTTCAGTTCTGGCGGCATATAGTCTTGCAGCACAAAATGCTCAGGATAATGATGCGGATACAGATAATCCACCCCGTAGCCCTGTTCTTTCATCAGCTTGGTCGGTGCATTTCTCAAATGCAAAGGCACCGGCAAATTCGAGGTTTTATCTGCAAGCTCCATTGCCTTGTTAATTGCCAGATAGGTGCTGTTACTTTTGGCACTGGTGGCTAAATACACCGCACATTGTCCTAAAATAATCCGGCATTCCGGCATGCCGACGGCCTGCACCGAACGGAAACATTCACCCGCCAGCAATAAGGCATTCGGATTGGAATTACCGATATCTTCAGAAGCTGCAATCAGCATACGGCGGGCAATAAATACCGGATCTTCACCGCCTTTGAGCATGCGTGCCATCCAGTACAGCGCTGCATCGGGATCACTGCCGCGAATTGATTTTATAAAAGCCGAGACCAGATCATAATGCTGTTCACCGGACTTGTCATAACGGGCAATATTTTGCTGTGCCACTTTCACCACCCCTGCATTGGTGATGATATTTTCCATATCCGGTTCAAAAGTACTGGCAATCAAATCAAGTAAATTCAATGCTTTACGGGCATCACCTGCTGCGAACTGCACCAAGGCATCAAATTCTTCAATCAGGATATGTCGTTCCTGCAAAAAACGGTCATTTTGCAAGGCTTGTGTGAGCAGAGTCTGAATCGATTCCGCACTCAACGCATTCAGGCTATACACCTGACAACGTGACAATAAGGCACTATTCACTTCAAAAGACGGGTTTTCGGTAGTGGCACCAATTAAGGTAATTTTCCCTTTTTCGACCGCATTTAACAGTGCATCCTGCTGGGATTTATTAAAGCGGTGAATTTCATCAATAAACACCACTGGCGTCAGCAGATCACCACCATCGGCAATCACTTCACGCAGCTCTTTCACTCCGGTATTCAGGGCAGACAGACTGATAAAAGGCCGATCTACCGCTTGTGCCAACAGTAAGGCAATGGTGGTTTTTCCAACGCCGGGTGGTCCCCAGAAAATAATCGACGGTAGATGACCCTGATCAATCATCTGGCGTAAGGGCGCCTGTTCCCCCAGCAAATGTTCCTGCCCGATAATCTCTGCAAGGTCACGTGGTCTTAAGCGTTCTGGAAGCGGGATATGACTATCTGACATGTTATTATTGGCTCAAACTAAATTCTGATCTCATTCTAACACCAGCAGTTTTGATTCCAAGATTGCAAACATAAAGCATAAAAAATTAATTTATGTAGAAATCCTCTATTTTTTTAATTCTGAATGAATTAATCTTCATAAAAGCAAGTAATTTGAACATGATTAATTGTGAATTAATTACAGTGTAATTTTCATATTGTTTATTCTAATTAAAAGAAACTTATGTCGCCCCCCTGGGTATTTTTTGGGTTGTATTGGTGAATGCATGAAGCATGATAAATTTGAACAGGGAGCTGTGAGCCAGTCGCAACCTCTGCTGGCAACATCACTGAGTTCAACCCCTGTTCATCTGTCTGAATTAATTCAGCTTCAAAAACTGATTGATGCCTTACCCCAACCTCTCTGGGTCAGTAGCAAAACACATCTGCACTATTTTAACGCCGCCATGACCGATTATCTTGGTGTGAACCTGAATGAACCGGGCAATATATCGTGGCAGAGTTTCATTCATACCGAGGACTTACAGCTGTTTTCGAAGCTGTGGCATGCGGCACTGGATCAGCATCAGAATTTTGAAACCCAGTGCCGGATTAAACGCAGCGATACCCATTATCGTATGTGTACGCTGGCGGTAAAATTTCATCATGATCCGGAAGATGTGTTGCAGTGGGCGGTTTCACTGACGGATGTGCATGATTATTTTGAAATCCAGCAACAACTATCTCAAATCGTTTCAACCCAGGAAAATATGCTGGATGCCAGCGCAGACTGCATCCATATTATCAGTCCTGAAGGTCAGATTCGGCATAGTAACCAGTCTGACGGTCTGACACCAGAAAGCGAAACAACAGCGCAAGATCAGGACAGTTCTTTGTCCTGGCTGAACCGTTTAGCACCTGAAGCCCGAAAATCTGCGCAACGTGCACTGAAACAGGCAGTCCTAGGCTTAAATAGCCGTTTTTCTAGCAAAACTCAGAGCAAAGACCAGCCAATCCAATATTGGGATCATCTGCTGACCCCGATTCTGGATCAGCACAATATTACCCAAAGCATCCTCTGTGTCTCACGCAATATCAGTCAGCAAAAAATTGCAGAAACCCGCTTAAAAGAAGCCATTAAACGAGATGAACTGACTGGTCTGTATAATCGCAGTACCTTCTATAAAACCTTTAAACAGGTGCTATTAAAAGCGCAACAACAGCAGACCAAGGCGGGTCTACTGCTGATTGATCTGGATTATTTCCGGCACATCAATGACACCTTGGGCCATATTGCTGGCGATCATCTACTCCATGTTCTGGGTCAGCGTTTCCAGGCCTGTTTCGGCCCGAATACCATTGTGGCCCGTTTGGGTGGAGATGAATTTGCAGTTCTGGTGAAAAATCTGGAAAGTGAAGAACAGCTGCTGGCCACGGCGCAACTGGCCTATAGCCAGCTGGATCAACCGATCAATTATATTGGCGACAGTATCAGCAGTGCTATGAGTATTGGCTGTGCCATCTATCCACGTGATGCCCTGAACACCTCGAATCTGTTGAAGTGTGCCGACATTGCCTTAAATGATCTGAAAAATAGTGGTCGTGGCGGCATCCGCATGTTTAATCAGGACATGTGTGGTTCGCTGGAAAATATGACCAAGCAGCTGACTTTGGCCCGCAAGATTATTCTGGCCGATCAGATCATTCCCTACTATCAACCCAAAGTTCGTCTGTCTGATGGTGTGGTGATTGGTTTTGAAGCGCTGTTACGCTGGCAAGATCAGGATCAGCAGGTGCAACTGCCTTCCGAGATTTTTGGTGCCTTTCAGGACTATGAGCTGGCCTCACGTATCAGTGAAACCATGCAGCTGAAAGTCTTTGCCGATATGAGTCGCTGGCAGGCCCAAGGACTGGATCTGTTGCCGATTTCAATCAATGCTGCACCGGTTGAATTTTTGCGCGATGACTATGCTGAAAAAATGTTGGCCCGCCTGTCCAATTTTGATATTCCTGTGAATAAGGTGGAACTGGAAATTACCGAACAGAGTCTGTCCGAGCATGGTGCCAATTATGTAATCCGGGCCCTGAACCTGCTGAAACAGGCCGGAATCCAGATCTCACTGGATGATTTCGGCACCGGGCATTCTTCACTAACCCGTTTACAAGACTATCCGGTGGATTGCATCAAAATTGACCGCAACTTCGTCGAGCGTATGAACAGTGACCCGTCCGCCTTGGCGATTGTCAAAGCCATTACCCAGATTGGTTCCAGTATTGCTTTGGATGTTCTGGTCGAAGGCATCGAAAATACCGAACAACTCGATACCCTGATCCATTGTGACTGTCAGATTGGACAAGGCTTTTATTTCTATCGTCCGATGGCCGGTGCTTCGGCTCAGGCCCTACTGCAGCCGGCAAATCAATAGCTACTTATCGCGGCAAATTAACGCACCCAACGCACGATATAGTCTTCGATGTCGTCTTCAGGAATGTCGGCTTCACTCAGGCAGCGCCCTGCTGCCGACTTGCGTGCCTGAATCACACTTTCCCGTGAACCGCTGATCAGATAATGCCAGGATGGCAGGCTTTTGCCCTGCTCGACCCGGCGATAAGCACAGCTTGAAGGCAACCAGTGAATCGTTTCCAATTTTTCTGGCGTGAGCTGAATACAGTCTGGCACATAGTGCAAACGCTCTGGATAATTGGAGCAACGCGCAGTCGTACAATCCAGCAGTTTGCAGGCCACTTTGGTATAAGCGACTTCCTGGGTATCTTCATCTTCCAGTTTAATCAGGCAACAGAGTCCGCAACCATCACACAAGGCTTCCCACTCGGCTTGCGTGAGTTCGGCAAGGCCATAGTTTTTCCAAAATTCGGGACGTAAAGTATCGGTCATGATCAGGTCGGCGCACTCAAAAATCAGCTGATTATAGCAGCCCAAACCGCGCAGACCTACCGCTCAAATTCTTATTACCATCACGTAAACTATTGTTAAATCATAGACAGTTCGTCAACAAAACACTAACAGTCGCTGGAATCGTTTATTTCTATACTAAATTTGAAAATAAAAACACATGGAGAATATATATGTTTCGCTGGGCTATTATTTTTGCTGTTATTGCATTAATTGCGAGTCTACTTGGTTTCGGTGGAGTAGCAGGCTTATCTAAGGATTTTGCAATTATCTTGTTAGTAATTGCGGTGATTCTTGCGATCGTTGGATTTCTTTCCCGCGGTAAGGTCTAGATTCAGTTTAGATTGAGTCGAAGCAAGTATGATCCTTCGAAAAAAACAAGAGCCTTCTGGCTCTTGTTTTTTTTATGGCTTTATTAAGCGAATATCAAGTTCAATATTCACTTAAGGTTTTAAATGATGCGGTCTAAAACCTGCCACCAGCAAGGCCGCCAGATAGGCCACCACACCAATGACACACAAGATGAGTACTTCTGCGACACGCATCCATTGCGACACATCGGCATTATACCAACTTAAGGCATAAGCCAAAGCTGCGATCATCACCACATTGGCAAACATGAATTGCAGGAAGATTTTTTTCCAGTGCGGGCCAAAGCGGAAAATATGACGCTTATGCAGATAGTAATAAAGCAGGCCGGCATTCACCATGGCTGAACCGGTCGATGCCAGTGCCAGTGCCATATGTTCTGCTTCCCAGTCAATCAACTTGAAGATACCGATAAAAATCACGTTCAGGATTGCATTGGCAGCCACAGCCATCAGACCGACACGCACCGGTGTTTTGGTATCCTGCTGTGCATAGAAACCCGGGGCAAAGACTTTAATCAACATAAAGGCAATCACACCACCGCTCATACATTGCAGCGCCAGAGCCGTCATTTGGGTATCTTCAAAGCTGAACTGACCACGTTCAAACAGGGCCTGAATGATCGGGGTCGACAGCATAAACAAGGCAATACTGGCCGGTAAACCTGCCATTACAATCACTTTAGCGGCCCAGTCCATCATGCCGCGGAATTTTTCCGGATTCTGCTCGGTATGTCGTGCCGATAAAGATGGCAAAATGACAGTACCAATCGCTACACCAATCAGGCCAAGCGGCAACTCGGTCATGCGCTCAGCACTATACAGCCAGGACACCGAACCATCCTGCATAAATGAAGCCCAGATGGTATTCAGCAGCAGGTTAATTTGCGTGACGGATACACCAAATAAAGCCGGCAGCATCAACTTCATGATGCGATCCACGCCTTCATGCTTGAAGTCAATTTTAGGTGGGATCAGCAGGTTTTTACGCCACAGTTCAGGAATCTGAATCGCCAGCTGTAAAATACCGGCAATGATGACTGCCCAGCCCAGTGCCATAATCGGCTCGGCCATATGCGGAGTCAGCCAGAGCGCACCAGCAATCATGGCGACATTGAGCAAGACCGGTGCAAAGGCCGGTGTACTAAAAGAGCCATAACTGTTCAGAATACTGCTGGCAAAAGCCGTCAGTGACATGAACAGTAAATAAGGAATGGTCAGGCGGAACATGTCAGTCGCCAAGGCGAATTTCTCAGGATCGCTATGGAAACCGGGCGCATAGATATACATGATCAACGGTGCAGCAATCACTGCGAACATGGTCAGCAGACTCATTACCGTTGCCAGACAGCCAAAGACCCGGCTAATCAGAATCTGCACTTCAGCATGGGTACGACTGGTTTTGTATTCGGTCAAAACCGGAATAAAGGCCTGTGAGAATGCCCCTTCGGCAAATAATCGCCTGAAAAAGTTTGGAATACGAAATGCGACCACGAAGGTATCGAAGTCCTTACCCGCACCAAAGACATTCAGTAAAACAATATCTCGAACCAATCCCAGTACACGTGACAACATGGTCATCGCACTGACAATGACGGTCGAACGCCAAAGCGCCATCCTATTCACCTAATGTATAAATTTGTGGCTATTGTAATGAAACCTCTGTCAGAAGTTCATTGCTTAATTGCATCCCTCAAGCGAGGTTGAGGTATTTTTATAATGCTGTAACTGGCAACGAAAATCAGCCCAGTTAAAATACGGTCCCGGATCGGTCTTACGGCCCGGGGCAATATCCGAATGTCCGGCAATATGCTGCTGAATTTTAGGATAATAATCTTGCAAACAGGCAGTGACTTTGATCAAGGCTGCATACTGTACCGGTTCAAAAGGCAAGTCGTCACTGCCTTCCAGCTCGATGCCAATCGAATAATCATTACATTCTTTTTTACCCAAATAGGTCGAACGTCCGGCATGCCAGGCACGGTCATTAAAATTGACGAATTGCAGTACCTCACCAGAACGCAAAATCAGCAGATGGGTCGAAACCTGCATCCCTTCAATGCTTTGAAAATAGGGATGGACTGACCAATCCAGTTGATTTTGAAAAAACTGTTCAATATAACCGCCGCCAAACTGTGAGGGTGGCAGACTGATGTTATGCACCACAATGAGCTGAATCTCGGTATTGTCCGGACGCTGGTTAAAATTGGGAGAGGGAATGTGACGTGCGCCCATCAGTTGTCCATTCTTAACCTGAAACTCGGCTGCCTGTTGCATAAAACCATTCTCTCCAAAAATAAAATCTGCACGATCAGGGTTGCAGCCGGCTTCATGCTAAAACTTTCAGGCACAAATCTCAATTCATCCCGGCAGACTGTAGGAAAAATCGCTCATTTTTTATGTAACAGTGCTAAGATAATGCGCAATTTTCACGGCTTAAAAGATACGGAAATACTCATGCGCATATCTCAAGCGTTGCTAGACCAGTCGATTCAGATCAATATCCAACAGGCACTTTCAGAAGATATTGGTGACGGTGATATTACTGCCCTGCTGACCCCTGAAGATGAACAGGCCACTGCCACGATCATCAGCCGTGAAGATATGGTACTGGCCGGGCAACCTTGGGTGAATGCCTTGATTCAGGCTTATGATCCAAGTGTTGAAGTCATCTGGCTAAAAAATGAGGGTGATCAGGTTCAAGCCAATGAAACTTTCCTGAAACTGGCCGGTTCTGCACGCAGTTTATTGACTGTGGAACGTCCTGCGCTGAATTTTGTCCAGACACTGTCTGCCGTTGCGACGAAAACAGCGCATTATGTCAAACAATTGGATGGCTTAAATACCAAGCTGCTGGATACCCGTAAAACCCTTCCTGGCCTGCGTATTGCACAAAAATATGCCGTTGCCATTGGTGGTGGTCAGAATCATCGTCTGGGTTTATTCGATGCCTTTTTGATTAAAGAAAATCATATTATGGCCGCTGGCGGAATTGTTCAGGCGATTGCCAAGGCACACCAGATTGCGCCGGGCAAACCGGTCGAAGTAGAAGTGGAAACCTGGGATGAACTGAATCAGGCCTTAGAGGCCAATGCGGATATCGTGATGCTGGATAATTTCAGCCAGCAGCAAATGATTGAGGCAGTACAGCATGTGGCCGGCCGCTGCAAACTGGAAGCATCTGGCAATATCACGATCGAAAATTTACGTGAAGTTGCCAGTAGCGGTGTCGATTATATTTCGATGGGTGTCTTGACCAAAGATGTCAAAGCTGTGGATTTATCGATGCGATTTAATGCTGAAGCCTAAATTCGATAGATGACCATTGAGGGTGCGAAGCACCCTTTTTTGATTTTTAGAAATTTTTTTGCATATATTTTGCTCAATTTTCTATTTTAGACCTTAATCATCATCGTCGTCCCGATTACCTCGACGATCGCGGTCATCATCGTCACCATCACGGTCGTTATATCTTCCGTTATCCTCCTCACGATCCTGATTTAACACTGAACGCTCGTCATCCTTCCGCTGATTGCCCCAGTCACAGGCGCTTAGTCCAAACATGCCCAGCAAAGACATTGCACAAATCCACTGTTTCATCTCGCATTCCTCATTGTGATATCGTTTGAATATCGGGGCAAAATAGATCTGGATCTAGCCGATTCATGTCGGAATTTTGTCAGGAAGTTTTGTGCTGCATTTTCAATGGGCTATATTCTGAAATTTCCGGCATAAAAAAACGCATCCGGAGATGCGTTTTATATTTGGCAGTAATGAATTACCAGCCCAAAGCTTGTTGCTGCTTTTTCACCAGCTCCTGAATGCCTTTCTCGGCCATTTCCAGCATGGCATCCGATTGGGCACGGGTAAATGGTTTGTCTTCCGCAGTGCCCTGAATTTCAATAAATTCACCGGCCTGTGTCATCACCACGTTCAAATCGGTTTGACAGTTCGAATCTTCTTCATAGCAAAGATCCAGTAATACTTCATCTTTGAAAATACCAACAGAAACCGCAGCTACCAGACCTTTTAATGGATCATGTTTGATTTTCTTTCTTTCCAGCAAAACATTCATGGCATCGACCAGCGCCACCGCAGCACCGGTAATCGCTGCAGTACGGGTACCGCCATCAGCCTGAATCACATCACAGTCAATGGTAATGGTATTTTCACCCAGCTTTTTCAGGTCAACCATTGAGCGCAAGCTACGACCGATCAGACGCTGGATTTCCTGGGTACGGCCACTCTGTTTGCCACGTGCCGCTTCGCGGTCGCTACGGGTATGGGTTGAACGTGGCAACATGCCATATTCAGCCGTCACCCAGCCCTGGCCCTGGCCTTTCAGGAAACGTGGAACAGAACTCTCTACACTGGCAGTGCACAGTACTTTGGTATGACCAAACTCAACCAATACCGAGCCTTCCGCATAACGTGTATAGTTACGGGTAATTTTCACTTCACGTAATTGATCTAATGCTCGTTGGTCGATACGCATGATAAGTCCTGTATAGGCTAAAAATAATTGCGGCTCAGTATAACAGAAGCCTTTGCCAAGATTGGTCAGCCGGATGATTGATTTACAAAATCGATGCATCAGAGTGCGGTTAAATATCGAAATTCTGCCGACCTGTGGCGCTACGATTTGCCTTAATTTTTGCTAGACTAAATCTCCCCTTGAGGAAACCCATTTATGTCCTTACGTGAAGATCGCAAGCAGCAAAGCCATCAGGCGCTACTGGATGCCACACTGGCCTTGAGCAGTCAGGGTCGCGCTTTTAGCACCATCAGTCTGCGTGAAGTCGCGCATGCCGTTGGACTGGTGCCCACGGCATTTTATCGGCATTTTCAGGATATGGAGCAGTTGGGACTAGAGCTGCTGGATCAGGTCGCGATTCATCTCAAGGGAGTGCTGAATCAACTGGGACAGGCCTATCTGTATCAGCCCAACACCCGGACTAAAACCGGAATTGAGCTATTTTTTCAGGCAGTCGAATATCACCCTGAACCCTGGATTTTTTTTGTTGCAGAACGCTGGGGGGGCTCGGCAATGTTACGTGCAGGAATAGAACGGGAAATTCGTTTTTTGACTGAAGATGTCATGCATGAACTGGAAAAAATGCAAGCCGCCCAACATATCCAGTCTTCGCAAGATTTGCAGGCACTGGCACAGATGCTGATTGATCTGTCGCTGAACTGGGCCATGGGCTGGATTCATCTGCAACATCAGGCTGATCCAGAGCTACGCCGCACCCAATCCAATGTCTTTAAAACCCAAAGCGTGCTACAGATGCAGCTTTTATTGCGAGGGATTTTGCACTGGCATCGAATTCCGACAAAAACAGCAGATCCCTCAATCAGTACAGAAACAAGTACTGTTCCTTAAAATGTAGTCAAACATAGTCAAGGACTAATTCGCACTCTGTTAATGTCTTGTTGCCAAACGTGTAACTAGAGCCTGAGTCGGTCAGTTCCGACTTATAGCGATCAGTCCGTTCTTGC